>JAJQFG010000015.1 GCA_021201315.1 Erysipelotrichaceae bacterium | reverse complement strand
AAAACAAGACTTCTCAATTTACTTCCCATAAAATTTTACTTCCCATAAGATGAATTATGAGAAGCTTCTCATAATTCATCAAATATGAATATAAATTGCTGATTACATTGATCATAAATATCATCTAATGTAATAGATAAGTCTGTATTATCTAAATAATCTACATCCTCATATTCCTTTAATATATCACGTAATACCGCTTTAGATAAAAAATCAATCATATCAAAAGCATTCTCTTTTTTATCATAAAAATATTGCATGTCTAAATATATCACATTATCCTGATTAAGATGCATTTTATAGTCGGATTTATGTGATATTTTTAAATCAGCAAACAAAGATGATGAATCACAGCCTTTAGAATAATAAGCTATGAGCATATAGGCATCCGTACTCTTACCAAATCGTCTAGGCTTAGCAACACATATAAAATGATTATCTTTTTTAGCAATATCTTCAATAGTTGGAATAAGTAATGATTTATCAACATAGTTTTGATTTTTTCTTATTATTGAAAAATCCATATTATCTGGATTAAAATATCTTCTCATAATATACGCTTCCTTTGCTAAAAGCATTATACCACAGATTTGCTTATATTTAAACCTTATCTAAAACTTCTTTTACCTGATCCATCGTTATCCCTGCCATATTTAATCGTTTAAACAATGTTTTTACATTACCATAACCCAAATGAAAAGCATCATAAACTTGTAATCTTCTTTGTTTATTACCAATAATATCTAATGATAAAAATTCATTCCATGTAATAGATTCTTCATCTTTCACAAAGGTTACCTTATTATTTAAAGCTTCAATAATTGCTTCTTCTCTCGCTTCAGCAATACCTAGTTTCTTTTCCCCTATAGCATCCTTTTTAGCTACAAAGGCCTGTTGAACATTAGGGACTTTTTCCATAATCATATTTCTTATTTTCATACCTGGATAATCAGGATCTGTTAATATAATAATACCTCTTGTTTCATTGATTGAAGAAATAAGATCTAATGTTTTATTATCCAATGCTAATCCATGGGTTTCAATCGTATCAGCATCAAATATTTTCTTTATAATAGCAGTATCTGTTTTACCTTCTACCACAATGACTTCTTTTATTTTTTGCATATAATCACCATGAAAATCATAACATATTCTTTGATTTCTTACCAATTGTTTGTATAATTGTTTTTAGGAGTGAGTAACATGAATGATTATATATTAGATATATTAAAAGATATTTTAGCGATTGATAGTCCTTCAGGATATTGCCAAAATGTATTGGATTATTGTAAGAAAGAGTTGGATAAGTTAGGATATAATTATCAACAAATCAATAATGGTAATTTAGAGATTTATATTGACGGTGAAGATAATTATACATTAGGTATAGGGGCTCATATTGATACTTTAGGGTTAATGGTGACAAGTATCAAAAATGATGGTACATTAATATTTACGAATATTGGTGGAGCCATATTACCAACATTAGATGGTGAATATTGTCGTATTATGACAAGAGAAAATCAAATATATACAGGTACTATTTTATCTAATTCTCCTGCATCTCATGTATATAAGGATGCCAAAACTGTTGAAAGAACGATTGATACAATGCATATAAGAATTGATGAGAAAGTTTTTTATAAAGAAGATGTTTTAGCGTTGGGTATTCATAATGGAGACTATGTTTTTTATGATCCTAAAACTGAAATTACATCTTCTGGATATATTAAATCTAGATTTTTGGATGATAAATTAAGTGTAGCGATTATTTTTGGTGTACTTAAGACAATTAAAGAGGAAAATATAACATTGAAACATCCATTAATTATAACATTATCAACATTTGAAGAAATAGGCCATGGATGTAGTTATATCAATCCTCAAATTGATGAATTTATAGCTATAGATATGGGATGTGTTGGTAGTTATCTAGATGGTAATGAATATGCAGTTAGTATTTGTGCTAAAGATAACAGTGGGCCTTATCATTATGATGTCACCAATAAATTAATTCAACTAGCAAAAGAGAATCAACTCAATTATGTTGTAGATGTATTTCAATACTATAGTAGTGATGCTTCGGCTGCTATGCGTGGTGGTGCCAACATTAAATCAGGATTGATAGGAGCTGGAGTGGCTGCTTCACATGGTATGGAAAGAACACATATTGAAGCAATGGAAAATACTTATAAGCTGTTATTAGCGTATATAAAAAGCTGTTAGAAACAGCTTTTTAGTTAACTATTTTGACATATTTATATGAATAACCATTAATTGTATGAATTAATCCTGTTATTCTTGAACTTGTAAGAACTGCTTGTCCTTGTTCAAAAATAGGTATTACAGCTACTTCTGATACAGCTATTTGATTAGCTTCTAATAAGTAATTTTCTCTAGTTTCAGTGTCTAATTCTGTACGAGCATTTTCTAATAATTCATCATATGTTGCATTATAATAATGACCATAATTATAATTATCCCATTGATCTTTTTGTAATAAAGTTAAATAAGTAGTAGGATCTTCATAATCAGGTCCCCAGCGTGTTAATGATAAATCAAATTCTCCTGTAGCTTGATAATTGCTAATACGTGCTTGTTTTTGTGTGGCTATTAATGTTAAATTAACCCCTTTCAAAGCATTTAAAGCTTGTTCTAGATATGTTGCTACAGTATCTACGCTTTCATCTGTACCATAGACAAGTGATAAATTAATTTCATCTTCGCCTAATTCCTCTAGTCCAGCGTCAATATACGCTTGGGCTTTTTCTAGATTATAATCAATTTCATAAACTTCCAATAAATCTCCATCAGCAATCGCAAAATCTAAACCATCTACTGTTGTATATGTTTCACTCGCTACAAATCCTGTAGCTGGAGATGAACCATCTTTTAAGATATTATCACATAAATCTACTCTATCAATAGCTGCTGATAAACCTTTACGTATATTTTCATTAGCTAAATATTCATTTTCAAAATTCACATATAAATACCACAAGAAACCATTACTAATCGTACTATATTCATCAGTATCTTTATAAGTATCTACTAATGAAGATGAAATAATACAATAATCTAATTCACCATTATCAAATTGTAATGCAGCTGCTGATTGATCCTGTGCTAAATTAATTGTAAGTGAATCAATTTCTACAACATCTGCATCATAATAATCTTCATTTTTTACTAAGGAAACTTTTGTACCAATTTCCCAATCATCTATTTTAAACGCTCCATTAGATAATAGATTACTTGCGCTTTTTGCGTATTGGTCACCTTGCTCTTCAACATATGTTTCATTTAATGGAAAGAAAGTTGGAAAAGCTAATAATGTTTTCAAAAATGCACAAGGTGAATCCAATTCAATGACTAAGGTTGTATCATCAACTGCTGTAATACCAATCGTAGAAGAATCACCTTCATTATCAATAACATCCTGGGCATTTTTGATATTAGCTCCAGATGTTCCTAATAAATAAGCATATTCACTCTTCTCATCAATAACTCTTCGCCAAGCATAAACAAAATCACCAGCTGTTACCTGATCACCATTAGACCAATAAGCTTCTTTTAACGTATACGTATAAGTTAATCCATCCTCTGAAACATCTTCTGATTCTGCTAAAGCCAATTGTAGAGTTCCATCCTCGCTTGTTGCATACAAACCATCAGTAAAAGCTCTAATAATACCTAAAGATGCACCATCAGTTGCCAAAGAAGAATCCAAACTTTGCAAATCATTTTCAAACATCACAGTAATACCATTACTATTTTCTTCACTACTTCCACAGCCAACTAATGTTATCGCTAATACAATTGCAACTAAACCTTTCCACAATTTCCTCATTTTTAATCCTCCTCGTTTTCTATATTCAATACAACAAAAAACTCATCCTATTTAAGGACGAGTTTATCGTGTTACCACCTTAATTCAAAATAACCTCACAGTTATTTCCTCATCGAGTACTATCATACTCTATCACTGTAACGGGTGAAACCGTCATAACCTAGCCATTCGGTTCAGCCAGCAACTCCAAGACCATCTTCATCTATCTTTAACTTCTCCTTTTCAGCATCCAGGATTTCTCTAAGCGTATATAATAAATTACTCTTCTCTTCATCGTCTTTGTTGTATTGTTGTAAACATATTAAACCTATAGGATAACTATGTCAAATGATATGATAATTATTTTTTATGATTTCTTTAAAAATTTATATGTAAACCCATTTGTGCCACAAGCCATCAAAGATATGACTAATAAAAAACTTATTCCCTTTGGAATAAGCATTATACTTATAAAAAGTATTGTCATTATTTTATCAATACTTCACCATTAGATTCAATAATTTCTTTATAACGATAATAAGAATTCTTAATCTTTCTTTCTAATGTACCATGTCCATCATTAAAACGATCAACATAAACAAAACCATAACGTTTCTTCATTTCACCAGTGCCAGCAGATACAACATCAATTGGACCCCAATAAAGATATCCACGACAATCAACACCATCTTCAATAGCAGCATTGACATTTTTAATATGTTCTTCAATATAATGAACTCTGAAAGTATCATCAATATGTCCATTTTCATCTAAGTTTTCATCCAAACCGACACCATTTTCGACAATTAATAATGGTAAATGATAACGATCATATAAAACATTCAAAGTATAGCGAAGACCAGCTGGATCAACTGCCCAACCCCAAGGTTGAGGTGCTTTATCTACTAAATAAGGATTATCCTTACCTACTAAACCACCTGTATCACCTTTAACATTAACACCAACATCATAAGTTGTAGAACGATAATAACTAAATGAGAAGAAATCAACAGTATACCCTTTAATTAAAGCCAATTCTTCATCAGTAAAGTTAACAGTAACACCATCTTCTTTCCATACTTTATCCAAATATGAAGGTACAATACCTAAGCAGAATGGATCACCAAAGTAGAAAATATTTCTTCTTTGCATATCAAATGCACCTAATACATTTTCTGGATTACAATTATATGGATAAATAGCAATACCTGAACATGTTAACATACAACCAATTTGATTGTTAGGATCAATTTCATGACCAGTTTTAACTGTTTGTGCATTAGCAATCAATAAATTATGATAAGCATCCCATTGATCCTGTAATGTCGTAGATCCCATTGGATCACTAGGATCTTTAGGATCTTTGATTGTTAATACCCCACCAGCAACCATTGGCATTCTAAATAGAGCATTGACTTCATTGAAAGTTAACCATAATTTGACTTTGCCTTTATATCTATTAAATACAGTAGTAACATAACGGTTCCAGAATTCTATCAGTTTTGGATTGCTCCATCCTCCATATTCCGTCAATAAATGAAGTGGCGTTTCATAATGAGATAATGTAATGACTGGCTCCATACCTAATTCATTCATACAATCAAACATATCATCATAGAATTTTAATCCAGCTTCATTAGGTTGTTCTTCATCACCATTAGGGAAAATTCTACCCCAAGCAATAGATGTTCTAAAGCTATTGAATCCCATACCTTTCATTAGCTTCAAATCATCTCTATAACGATGATAACCATCAACTGCAATATGTGATAAATAAGCTTTATCAGGATTTAAACACATTTCATATTTCTTTGTTTCTTCATTCCATTTAATTCCTGGGTCTTTAGATCCAATACCTACTAAAACATCAGTAACATTAGGTTGTTTACCATCCTCTAACCAAGCACCTTCATATTGATTAGCTGCAATAGCGCCACCCCATAAGAAATTCTTTGGAAAACTCATTTTTAATTCCTCCCTTTTGCATTATTATAAAACATAAAGTAAAAAAAGAAAATATGGACTAAGAAACTTTGTCCATATTTTTAAATGCTGTTGAAAGCATAAGTTTAATTCTATTTAATTGGTTAACTTCACTTGCGCCTGGATCATAATCCACAGCAACAATATTACTTTCAGGATATTTCTTACGAAGGGCTTTAATAACCCCTTTACCAGTGACATGATTTGGTAAGCAAGCAAATGGTTGCATACAAACAATGTTTGGAGCTCCTTCTTCAATAAGTTCAATCATTTCACCCGTTAAGAACCAACCTTCTCCACACATATTACCTAATGATACAACTTCACTGGCTTTTTCGGCAAGATGTTCAATCTTGCTTGGTGGTACAAAGCGTTTTGACGCATCCAAAGCTTTAATCATATCTTTTCTAAGATAGTCTACTAGTTTTATAGCTGCATTGCATAGTTGCATAGTTGATTTTTTACCATCATAGTGTTCATATTTAAATCTTGCGTTATAGAAACTATATTGGAAGAAATCAATTAAATCAGGCATAACAGCTTCACCGCCCTCTGATTCTATGATATTGACAATATCATTATTCGCAGTTGGATGGAATTTTACAAGAATTTCACCAACCAAACCAACACGAGGTTTTTGAATATCTAAAAGTGGTAATTCATCAAAGTCTTTCACAATAGCATAGACGTTTTTCTTGAATTCTTTCATTGAACCATTTTCAACGTTCTTTTGGCATTTTTCAACCCAAGAATCATATAATTGATTAGCAGAGCCTTTAACTGCTTCATATGGTCTAACACGATAAAGAATACGCATAAATAAGTCACCATATAAGACTGCTAAAATAGCTTTTTTACCTAATTTGTATGTAATTTGGAACCCTGGATTGCTTTCAAGTCCTGCTAAGTTAGCAGATATAACAGGAACTTGTGACATACCTGCATCTTTTAAGGCTTTTCGAATGAATGCGATATAGTTTGTCGCACGACATCCTCCACCAGTTTGAGAAATAATCAAGGCTGTTCTATTGATATCATATTTACCACTATTCAATGCATTCATCATTTGTCCAATGGTTAAAATACTTGGATAACACGCATCGTTATTTACATATTTTAGTCCTTGTTCTACAGCGCCTTTATCAACTGAAGGTAAAACAACTAAGTTATAGCCTTCACTTTGACATGCTGTTTCGACAAATTGGAAATGAATAGGAGACATTTGTGGGCATAGGATTGTCCATTTGTCTTTTTTCATTTGTTTTGTATAAGGAACCTTATTAACTTCATATTTTTGATCAAGATTGATGATATCTTTTTTCTTTTTAATAGTTGCTTTTAAAGAACGAATACGGATACGGATAGCTCCTAAGTTACTACCCTCATCAATCTTGATTAATGTATAAATCTTATTTCTTGCTTTAAGTATTTCAGCAACCTGATCAGCTGTTACAGCATCTAATCCACAACCAAATGATGCAATTTGGATCAATTGTAAATCATCTCTTGATGATACAAATGATGCTGCTTTATACAAACGTGAATGATATGTCCATTGATCCACAACTCTTAACTTCAAATGTTCATCATCTAAATAACAAACACTATCTTCACTTAATACTACAAAGCCTTCTGCTGTAATCAAATCAGGTAACCCATGATTAATCTCAGGATCCACATGATAAGGTCTGCCTGCTAAAACAATACCTTGCATATGGTGCTCCTGCATATATTCCATCGCACGTTTACCTTCTTGTCTGATATCTTCTTGACAATGTTGTAATTCTTTATAAGCTTTATCAATGGCATTTTGAAGTTCACCATCTGAAATATTAAATTCAGCCAAATCCTGTTTTAATACTTTAAATAAATTCTTTGGATTATTTAATGATACAAATGGATTTTTAAAATTAATATTTTTTTCTTCAATGTTATCTACATTTGTACGAATAACTTCTGGATAAGAACCAACAACAGGACAATTATAATGATTACCAGCATCTTCATTTTCTAATCTTTCATAGATAACAGAAGGATAGAATATAAATTTTACGCCTCTATCAATCAGATTTTCTATATGACCATGAGCTATTTTAGCAGGATAGCAAACACTTTCACTAGGAATAGAATCAATGCCTCTTTCATAAGTGGCTTTTGTTGATCTAGCAGATAAAACAACTCTAAATTTTAATTCAGTAAAGAATGTATGCCAGAATGGATAATTCTCATACATATTCAATACCCTAGGAATACCTACAATACCTTTTGAGGCATCTTCTTTAGATAAAGAACGATAATTAAAGACGCGACGATATTTATAATCAAATAAGTTTGGTAATGACTTAGATTTTAATGGTAAATTAGCACCACGTTCACATCTATTACCACTTATATATTCTCTACCATCATTAAATGATGTAATAGTCAACATACAATTGTTAGTACATTTACCACAATTACGCATTGTATTTTCATAGGTTAACTTTTCTAATTCTTCTAATGTAAGCATAGTAGAAGGTTGTCCATCATCATTTTCCATGGCAATTCTTGCCATACCATAAGCACCCATTAAACCTGCAATATCAGGACGAATGACATTCATATCTGCTTCTTTTTCAAAAGCTCTTAGTACAGCTTCATTATAGAATGTTCCACCTTGAACAACAACATTCTTACCAATTTGATCTTTGCTTCTTAATTTAATAACTTTATATAATGCGTTCTTAATAACAGAATATGATAAACCTGCTGAAATATCTGCTAAAGTAGCACCTTCTTTTTGTGCCTGTTTGACTTTAGAATTCATAAAGACAGTACAACGACTACCTAAATCAAGTGGATGCTTTGCAGTTAAAGCTAATTTAGCAAATTCATCTATTTCATAGCCTAATGAATGCGCAAATGTTTCTAGGAAAGAGCCACAACCAGATGAACAAGCTTCATTCAATGTAATGTCCTGAATAACATCATCTTTAATCGTGATAGCCTTCATATCCTGGCCACCAATATCTAAGATAAAATCAACATCAGGCTGGTAGAATTTAGCGGCTGTATAATGGGCAATTGTTTCTACTTCACCATAGTCTATTTTTAAAGCAGCTTTTATTAACGCTTCACCATAGCCAGTAACTCCAGCTTTTTTAATGGTACATCCATCAGGAAGCATTTTATAAACTTCTTTCATAATCTTAATGATAAGTTTTAATGGACTACCTTCATTAGAACTATAGAAAGAATATAATATTGCACCTTCAGGATCAATAAGTATCACTTTAGAAGTAGTTGAACCAACATCGATACCTAAATAAATATCACCTTGATATTTTTGTAGATTTCTTTTTTTCGTAATTGCTTTATTATGTCTTAGTCGAAAACCATTTAATTCATCTTCGTTATGAAATAATGGTTCTAATGTATTTTTGGCTTCATTACCTTGAGATTTTAAATCTTCTAACCTTTGAATTAATTCATTTAAAGCCACAGGATTTTCTACATCCCTTGCATTTAAAGCAGCTCCCATTGCAACAAATAATTGTGAATTATCAGGGAAGATAATTTCATCATCAGTTAAGTGAAGCGTTTCAATAAAACGCTGTCTAAGTTGATCTAAGAAATATAAAGGGCCACCTAAGAATGCCACTTTACCTTTAATTGGTTTCCCACATGCTAAACCACTAATTGTTTGATTAACAACTGCTTGAAATATTGATGCCGCAATATCTTCTTGGCTAGCCCCTTCATTAATTAATGGTTGAACATCTGTTTTCGCAAATACACCACATCTTGAAGCAATAGGATATATACGTTTATGATGCTTTGCCAGTTCATTTAAACCAGCAGCATCAGTTTGTAATAAGGTTGCCATTTGGTCAATAAAAGCACCTGTACCACCAGCACATGTACCATTCATTCTTTGTTCCAAAGAACCTTCAAAATAAGTAATCTTCGCATCTTCTCCACCCAACTCAATCGCCACATCAGTTTGGGGAATATATGTTTCAACTGTTTTTGTACAAGCTATAACTTCCTGTACAAATTTAACATTTAAAGATTCTGATATTGATAAACCACCAGAGCCTGTAATAACAGGATAAACTTCAATATCTGGATAATCTTGGGTTATTTCTTTTAATAAATCTAAGATTGTATTTCTGACATCTGAATTATGTCTAACATAATTAGAAAACAAACAAGTATTATCTTCATCCGTAAGATAAGCCTTGACAGTAGTAGATCCTACATCGATTCCTAAATAATATTTCATAATATCTCTCCTTTTCACACAATCACCATTCATAAATTACGCTACAAATATTAACTTATTATGACATTAATTTCAATTATTTTGCATAATATGTGTAATACGCTTCATAATACGGATAAAATTCATAGCATCCTCTTCACCTAATTCACATAACAAACGACTCATATATGTTTCTACTTCTTCTCTTCTTGCATCAGCATAAGCTTTTCCATCCTTAGTAATAAAAACATTAATTTTACGTTTATCATTTTCATCAGGGCACCTAATAATATATCCTTTATTTGATAATGTATTAAGTAAAGCTGCTACACGAGAAGTATTGACATTAAGCTTTTGACTGATATCACGTGCATGAGCGCCATTTTTTTCTTCTATGAGATAGATAAGTACTCCAAGCTCTCCACGTGTACATTCAAACATGTTTTGTTGTAACATTCTACAAGGCATATCATAATCAGTCATATATTGTAATAATTCTTTTGTACTTTCTTGATAGTTCATAATTACCTCACACCATGAGCATTTTAAACTGTTTTGCATATATTGTCAACTTATTTGTTTATTTGTCAAAAACATTGTGATTAAGATGATAAATTGATAAAATATATAAAAAGGAGGGAGAGCTTATGTATCAAAGGATCAAAGAATTAGCCAAGCTTTATTATCCCAACACAGTTAACACTAGACGTGATTTGCATAAATATGCAGAAAGAGGATGGCTTGAAGTCAGAACCGCATGTATAATTGCAAGTGAGTTAGAAGAACTAGGATATGAAGTTTTAGCTGGTGAAGATATTATGAATAAAGATGCTCGCATGGGGTTACCAAGCGAACATGTTTTACATCTAAATTATAGACGTGCTCAAAAAGAAAATGCTAATCCTAAGTATTTAGAAAAAGTTAAGATGGGTATGACTGCGGTTGCAGGTGTTTTAAGATGTGATGAAGGCCCTACGATTGGTTTAAGATTTGATATTGATGCTTTGGGTTTGATTGAGGATACGAATGATGATCATTTACCTTTTGTCGAAGGGTTTAATTCATGTCATTTAGGAGCTATGCATGCCTGTGGGCATGATGGCCATACTGCGATTGGTCTAACCACTGCTAGAATATTAATGGATATTAAAGATCAGTTACATGGTACCATTAAGCTTATTTTCAACCTGCAGAAGAAGGGGTTAGAGGGGCTAGAAGTATTGCTGAAAGTGGCTTTTTAGATGATATTGATTATTTATTTGCAGCTCATATTATGCCTAAGTTAGATAGAGAGTATGATTTATATTTTGGTATGAATGAAACTTTTGCTACAACCAAATTAGATGTTACTTATCATGGTGTCAGTACTCATGCAGCAGAATCTCCACAATTTGGTAAGAATGCTATTCTTTCAGCAGCTACTTGTATTGTGAATCTTCATGCCATACCTCGAAATGCACAAGGTGATACCCGTGTCAATGTTGGCACCATTCATGCAGGAACTGGTAGAAACGTCATACCTGAAACAGCTAAAATGGAATTAGAAGTCAGAGGTGTTACAACAGAACTGAATCGTTATATGGAAATGTATGCTAGAGATATAATTAATGGTGCAGCCCTTATGCATGATACAGTTGTCGAAGTGAAAGAAATGGGCAAAGCTCATGCAGTAGAGTGTGATGAGGATTTAATGAATGAGTTAAGAATTATGTGTGAAAATCATCTTCCTGATCTGTCTTTACCACCTGTCAATATGGATCCACTAGGAGGTAGTGATGATTTTTCTTATTTGATGAATCGTGTACAAGCGCATGGTGGCAAAGCCACATATATGAAATTATTGACACCTATTGTTTCATCTCCTCATAATACAGCTTTTGATTTTGATGAAAAAGTGCTTGAACTCGGCCCAAGAGTCTTTGCCAGTATTGTTTATAGCTTTACAAAAAAAGAGTGATTTCACTCTTTTTGATTTTCTTAGCGTCTTTTCTTATGGCGTTCTTTTTTACGATTGTTTTTCTTTTTAGAGTTTGTTTTAGTTTTTTCTCTTGTTTCTATTTCCTGTACTTTTAATAATAATCTTTTTTCTAATTGAGCTTCGTCAAGTTTTTCTCCAAGATATTCTTTTTCATCATTTAATCGTGTTATATTAAGCTTATCATCAACATTATCATCGTCTAATCCATCTATACCCTTAGCACAAAAATTCTTAACCCAATTAAACACTTCTTCAAATGTTACATCATATAATTTAGCAGTCTTTTCATAATTACTGTTGTGTTCAATACAATATTGAACTATTTTTAATCTTTCTTCTTTTGTTGTCTTTCTACTAACCGTTCATATCACCTAGATACTATTATACATCATAATATATTTCTTTTCTAAAATAATTCCTATTATTAGAGATAAAACCATAGTTATTATTAAACTTATATAATAATAGATATCTATCATATGATATTCAATACTTATAAGTAAGATATTACCAATATAAAGTTCTCTTAAAACAAACGAATATAATAAGATATACAAAATCAATAGTCCTAGCACCATAAAAGACATATGAAAGAAATGACTGAATAAATAATAAATAGAATATAATGTTAATAATTGTAAACTAAATATTAAAATATAAGGTAATATATGATATATCATATAAAATGGTAATAGTAATAATTGAATAAACATATAAATCATCATAACATTTATATATTTAAAACTTCTATCTAAACTATATATGAGTTCTTTATAATCCTTTTCAACATAATTATCATATAAATAGGATAATAGAATCATTGAAGGGATTAATAGGAGTTGTTGCATGTTGTTGAAGATTTGAATATCATCTTGATGATAACTTAATGGTAATACAATAAGATAAATAAATAATAGATATAAGATAATGATTTTATAATGATTCTTAATCATGTATGTCATTAAAGATAGTTTCTTCATTATGATCACCATGAATCATGAATTGATATAAATCTTCTAAATCATCCTTTTGATATTCACTCAATAATTCATTAATATCACCACTCTTAACAATTTCTCCTTCATTCATAAAAATCACATGCGAACATAGACTACTAATATCACTGATAATATGAGTTGAAATAATAATAGGTATATTTAAATGAAATTGTTGGAGAATACTTTTAAAACGATTTCTTTCATCAGGATCCAACCCTGCTGTAGGTTCATCAAAAATAATCATTTGAGGTTTACCTAACAATGCCTGAGCAATTCCTACTCTTCTAATCATCCCTCCAGATAAACTACTGCCATGCAAATCTTTTTGTTTATACATATTTACAAGTTTCAATACACGTTCTATTTCTTTATCTTGAGATGCTTTAGGTATATTTTTTAAGGTTGCAAAGTATTCAAGTTGTTCCCTAACCGTCAGTTCTTTAAAAATATTAAAAGTTTGGGGTAAATATCCTATGGTAATGTTTTCAATAGATAATTTTTGATCATTATCAAAGTAGCTTATTTCACCTTGACTATTCATTAACTTTAATAAACACCTAATAAACGTTGTTTTTCCACATCCATTAGGTCCCAACAAACCATAAATATGATTATCTATTGTACAATTAATATCTTGTAATATACTATGATGCTTGATTGTTTTATTTAAATGCTTAACCACTAATTTCATAATCTTCACCTAATATAACCTTTCCTAATTCTTGTGCCAATGCTTCTTTACCATATGTATCAATATAATAGTTAAAATCATCCAGCAACTCTTCACATTGTTGTGCTATTATTATATTTTCTTCTAATGTACTATCTATTGACATTGAATATATATCATTGATTTCTGATATAAGTTCATCAATGAAATTATCACTAGTAAGTGAATCATAATCTACATAAGATAGAATATCGATAAGTACAGGATTTAAATCAAATCGATTGAATAACTTATAATAGATATATGTAGACATATAATCTAAAGCATCTTGATTAACCAAAATATAATCATCAAATATAGATAAATAACCAATATTACTTTGTCTATACAAAGCATTTGATGCTAATATAATATTCTTATTATCAAAATCTGTTAGTTCTATATGAAATAGTTTCTCAAACTTTGTTTTTAAATGACTTATATCGGTATATATATCATTTTGATAATCGTCTAAGGTATATTGCTTGCTTAATTCTATTGGATAATAATTAACAATCTGATTATCAATACTACCTACATTTCCACCAATCAATGTTAAACTATCACTGATACCATTATAATTATGTGTTGATACTTCATCTAAGTTACAAATAACCTGATAAGGCGCATTAACATGAATATTAAACTCTGCTTTTTCTATTCTATTATATGGATTCAAACCATCATTAGCAGATGCTATATTACTATTATAAAAATAGATTGTCTTCTCTCCTGCCATAGGATACCATGCAAAGTAACCTGGTAATTGAACTGCTTCATAGTTAGAAAACATCCTGTCATGATAACCACTATAAGAAATATGAATATCTTCTTCGCTAATAGATTTATCAAATATAAGTGTTATATAATCGCCATTTTGATTATAAGAAGCAAGGTGAGATGAAGAGATATTTTTTATTTTATAATAATGATATAAAGTAAGTACCATAGTGTTGATAGATTGAGCTGACTCTAAATGCAATGTTCCTTCTACGTATAGTTTTTCTTTTAGTGAAATATTAAGATTATACTTACTAATGGTATAATCGATAGATTCATTATTATATATTGTGCTATCATTATTGTCTGACATATAATAGTAATAATCATCTGCATAATTACTATCATATAAAAGGCGATAAATACTTTGTGGTTTATAAATTTGGTAACTACAAAGTCCAATAATAGTGATCATTATAATAAGAATATGTTTCTTTTTCACCCAATAGTAACGATAATAGACCAATATAAAGATAATAAACCAGCCCAATAATAACCATAATTTATATATTTCATTATTATAGCTATAAAGACTATCCATGTTATAACCGATATTCATAAATAAAGAAAATGGTAATGTTATAGTTTGAAATACTTTATTGATTGATGTAATCCATTCTGGTATGAAAAACAAGAAGGTATCAACTCTAGATTGTATAATGTTCATTAAAGGGCTGATTAGTAATATAAATATAAGCATCACTATAGATGATCGAAATCTATTATCAAAACTTGATAGCATAATAACCACCATAAAACAAATGATTTCTGGCAATACAATATTCATCAAATAGCTTACAATATAATAACTACTAAAATACATCAACCCCGTATTCATGATAAGACCAATCAATAACAAAATAATAGTTACAATGTTATAAATGATTAATAGAATACTTAAAACTGCTATAGCATATTTCGTATATCCTTGATTATATGATATATCCATTATATCTTCTTTTTCTCTTATATGAGAATAAGATACAATGATTAAAGCAATCACTTCAGGAACAATAATACCTAATAAAAAGCTTATTATATAATTATTACTTAAATCTAATGTAACATTATTTGTAAGACTCGTAAGCATAAGTACCATTAATATAAAATCAAATAGTATTAATAAAGTTCCAAATACAACAATGGAATAAGTTTTTTGGCTTTCTCTTTTAGCAATAGCTTCTATCGTTTCACTTACATGATTAACTTTATCACGCGTTAAAAAAATATAGGATAATATCATAAAAAGAACCATTTCAAAGAATATAAATAAACATAACATATAAAGTAATTCTGATAGTGTTGATCCCATATCTATAGAAATACCTAATATAAGTACAGTAGAAAGCATCATACACAAATAGAGATGTCTTAATATTGTATTTTTAAAGAAAAGCTTAAAATATATTTTTAAAACATTCATATTAAAATCCTCCTATTTCTGATGTTTCACCCAAGATGAGTTTACCTATTTCTTCTATAAGTTTATCACATCTATATTGCTTATTATAATTATAAAGTTGATAATACAAGTCATTATCTTGTGATTTGACTTCATATAATAAATTATTGATTGTGATTTCACTGTTATTACTCCAGCTTGTAAAACTACATAGAACATTAACCAAAGATTGATTCAAATCATAACGATTGAGCATTTTATATTGTATATATGTAGATATATCAAAATAGCCTTCAGACATTAGAACATAGTCATCAAAGATAGCACATTTATCGATGGCATCAGAGGTAATAATAATCTTTTTATTATCAAAGTCTGATAAATTCATATGAAAAGTCTCTTTAAAGTCTTGAATTGTTGTATCAATATATGATTGATATTGAGTTATATAATTATCTTTTGTATAATCATAACCTAAAGCTAGTGGATAATAATTGATGATTGAAAATGATGTTGTTTCAACACAACCACCAATCAATGTTAAACTATCACTTGTACCACTATATATATCTTCTAGATTTGTGATAATGTTATAAGGTGCGTCTACAGTTATGTGAAAAGTAGCGTTCACTCGATTATATGGATTGTATCCATAATTAACTTGAGTAACATTATTATTATTAAAATAAACAGATTTCTCTCCAGCCATAGGATACCAAGGAAAATAACCTGGTAATATAGCAGCCTGATAGTTAGAAAAGAGATGATTGTTGTATCCTTGATAAGATAGATTGATATTAGTATCAGTGATATTATTATTAAAGGTAATGGTTATAAAATCACCATCTTGACTGTATGATTGTAAATAGCTAGATGATAAATTTGTAATTTTATAATTGTGATAAAGTGTTAAAACAATGGTGTTGTCTGGGTGTTCACAATGGATATGTATCAAGGCATCAACATAGAGTTGATCCGTAATTTGAATATCTAAATCATAATCATTGATTGTATAATTAACATATTCATCTAAATAGGCAACATCATTATCATCCATACCATAATAATGATAATCTGCATATTGTCCATTCCATTTATTGTCATGACGATAGATGCTTTGAGGTTTATATATTTGATAACAGCCAATACATATCAATATAATCGGAATCATCCATCTTTGTTTCTTTTCTTTCAAATAATATTGATGATAAATACCAATAAAAATCATAAACCAAATGAATAATAGCCATAATTTGTATATTTCATTTTGATAACCATATAAACTATCAATACTATATTCACCATATTGGATAAAGAAAGTAAATGGTAAGTGGATAATATTAATAATTGTATCTATAGGAATATTGGGTTTATCAAACCATTCAAGAATACTCATATAAGGACTCATTAGCAGTATACTTAATACCAATAATAAAGATGATATTTTAAAAGAATTAATCATGGATATCATGATAACTATCATAAATGATATGAATTGAGGTAATATCACATTCATAAAATAACTAATTAAATACGTCATATTGAAATACGATATTTCATTATTTTTAAATATTGTTATAAATAGTATAGAGATCAAAAATATATTATAGAATGTAAGCAAAATAGCTAAAACAGCTATACAATTGTTAAGATAAACTTTCTTTTCATGCATCATTGCTTTAATAACTTCATTCATATCATTTCTTCGATCGTTAATTAAAAAGATATAAGATAATATCATAAAAAGAACTGTTTCATAAAAGATAAAACGAACAATAAGATTGAAAATATAACTAAAACTAACACCCATAACTATAAAAAATACTAACAATAGAGTTGATACATACATGGATAAATAAAGCATTAATAGTATTTTATTTTTAAAAAATATCTTAAGATGCATGCCTATTTTTATATTTTCCATACTGATACCTCCTATATTTACATTATTCAAAAATAGAATAAAAGTAAATGTTCTTTGAATAACATGCAAAAAAATTGAATAAGATGCATAAAAGCAAGCTTTTTGATATGATTCTCTAAAGTGAACAAAATAAATAATTAAAAGTTCACTAAGGA
>JAJQFG010000057.1 GCA_021201315.1 Erysipelotrichaceae bacterium | reverse complement strand
AAACATATACTTTACATGAAGAATATGCACCTGATGGATATGTTATTGCAACTGATGTAGAATTCACTGTTACAGAAGAAAAAGTCAATCAGGAAATGACTTTAATCAATAAACAAGTAACTGTTTCAAAAGAAGATATATCTGGTGAGGAAATTGAAGGTGCCACACTTGAAGTCATTGATGAAGATGGCAACGTTGTTGATAAATGGACATCTGATGGTTCTGATCATGCAATTACTGGACTTGAAGAAGGTAAAACTTATACATTAGTAGAAACTTCTGCTCCTACTGGATATTATTATGCTGAAAGTATTGAATTCACTGTTACTGGAATTGATGAAGATGGTGTTAAAGTTTGTCAGCATTTAACAATGGTTGATGAACAAATATTAACAGATATCCAAGTCAATAAAGTTGACAGTGATTCTGGAGAATTGATTAAATCTAAAGATTTTGAATTTGGATTATATTCAGATGAAGAATGCAAGAATCTTATTACATCAGTTCATGCTAATACTGATGAAGGTATCGCTACTTTCAGTGATTTAGCTTATGGTACTTATTATATTAAGGAAATCTCTGCTCCTAATGGTTATCAGTTATCTGATGAAATCATTAAGGTAGTTGTTGATGATGATTTGGAAAATGTTGGAAAGACTTATTCATTTGAATACAGTAATACCCTTCTTCCATCTGTATATGTAAAAACTGGTGATGATACAAATGCATTAAATTATGCAATTGCAGCATCAGTAGCTGGTGTATTATTAGCTGGCACATATATTGAAATGAAGAAAAGAAAGGAAGAAGAATAAGATTTAAGAAGTCACTGCATGGTGACTTCTTTCTTAATATATTATGGATTTTATTTTATATTTGATTTTATTTATTGCATTTATGATTCTATTCTTTTATCTGCTTAATATCTTTAAAAAGACATTTTTAAGTAAGTTTAAAGAAATACAGAATCAAACAAAAGATGAAAAAAACAAAATTTATGAATTCATGAAAGGATATAAAAATAGAAAAGATTAAACAGCAATTATTATATGTTACTGCATGTACAACATTAATGCTAAATTCAATCAATACTGCATACGCTACATCTTTCGATTCAAGTTCAGCAAAAAGTTTAATTCAAGGTTATACTCAACCAATTCTTAATCTTCTGCTATGGTTACTTCCTGCTGGATGTGCCATTGCATGTTTAGTAGCTTATATTAGCTGGTTACTTAAAGATGAAGAAGAAAAAGAAAGACAAAAACCAATGAGAAGAATCAAACAGATTATTGGATTTGGTATTATTGCAGAGTGTATAGTTACAATTCTATCTATAGTTGGTATTTCTTAGGTGGCAATGTTGCCACCCTATTTTTAGGAGGTGATTGCCTTTGTTTGATGGAATTATTTCAGCTGTATGTGATTTCTTTAGAGATATATTATGGGGCATAGCCTCCATGTTTTTGTTTATTCTCGACCTTATATGGGATATGGTTTTAAGAATAGCAACTTTAGATATTGGTTCATTCTCATGGTTAAATAGCTGGTATGCAGTTATGGCGGTAACCTTATCTATGTTTATTACGTTTAGAGTCATAAAAATTGTTTTAAAGAATATGTTTGATGAAGATTATCATGAAAAAGTCAAGCCAGTCAAAATGATTATTATGATTATAGTTGCAAGTATTATTACATCACTAATGCCTATTATGTACAGCTATGCTTGTTCCATTACCACTGATGCTATTGACAATATAAGTTATTTCTTACCTTCATCCTCTACAACCTCTACTGATATGTCAAACATTATTATTCAATCAGGAAGAGTCAATATTGAAGATACTAATGCTGATTTAGGTGATGAAATAGTATATAACGCAACCTTTGATATTAATGCCAAGGATGCCAATGATGATTATTTATATTTTCCTTCTTTTGCCTCTCTCTTTTTAGTCATTGTTTTATCCGTTATGGCAGTATTTATCTTTGCGATAACAGCACTACAGGTTGGACAAAGATTTTATCTTCTTGTATTAAAATATCTCATATCTCCCTATGCTATATCAGGACTTGTTGATCCAGAAGATCAGACATTTTCTATATGGTGCAAAATGGTGATTGGAGATTTATTAACCAATTTTATACAAATATTTTCAGTGTATCTCATATTATATTTATGCAATAACTCAACTATAAAATCAGCATTAGGTTCAGGTGTATTTGGCTTATGCTGTCAAATTGTATTTTTCCTTGCAGGATTATCAGCAGTCCAACAGGTACCTTCTAGTATAGCAAGACTTGTTGGTGGATCTGGAGCTGGTGCTATGCAGGCTTTACAGGATATCAAAACTATTGGTTCTGCAAGTAAAGCTGTTGCTTTAGGTGGTGCTGGTATAGCAACTACTGTTGCTGGTGTTGGAATGGGTACTGCTGGAGGCGTTTTATCAGGTATGGGTGAAGGTATTTCAAAGACTTCAGATGATGATTCAAAGCTTTCAAAAGCAATGACTATTGGAGGATCAACCTTAAAAGGTGGTTTAGGTGGGGCCTTTGGTACTTTAGGTAAATCAGCCATGGGTGCTTATACTGGTTATAATCAGCGAAGACAATTTGGTAGTGCTGGATGGCAAGGTGGAAAAGCTGGTATTACATCTGGAGCTAATAGATTAGCTAAAGGTGTTGGTTCAATGATTAATACAGCAGGTGGTTCTGTATCATTTAATTCAGGAGGTAATACAGATGGTATCTGGTTTGATGATGATTTTGATGATGACAATACCCCTAATAACAATAAAAATCATCATAATAATTCAAGTACTTATAACGATTCTCCTACTGATGATCAACTAAAAGCAGCTGAATCATTAGGAATTGAAGTTGCCGAAAATATGACACGTGGAGAATTATCAAAAGCATTAGAGGATGCAGGATTAGACGATACATGGTTTAAACCATCCAATTCACAAAAGCCAACAGCTCAACAGCTCACTCTTGCTGAATTTTATGGAATACAAGGTGCTGAAAATATGACATATGACCAGCTTAACAAAGAACTTAAAAAAGCTGGTGCCGATATTCCTGATCCATCAACTAATACCAAGAAGAAAGAAAACATTTCTTCTGGTGGAGATAGATTTTACCAGGATACATACAACAATAGAAAAAAGAAAATGAAATAAAGAAAGGAATGAAATAACATGCTAGAAGATTTAGTAAACTTAGATATTATTATTACTTCAGAAGATATAGAAAATGATTTAGGTGATCCTGATGATACTATTTTCTATTCTTATAAGGAGATGCTAGATTATGCCAAATCAACAAAATCAACAGAATAAACCTAAATATATATCTAAAACAAGACAAATTATTATTGATGAATTTAAACAATGTTTATCACAAGATCAACTTCCATGGGAAAAAGAATGGTTGACATTTGAGCATCATAATCTTTCTACAGGGAATTATTATAAAGGTGTCAATGCATACCTGCTTACATGGATATGTAATTATTATGGATATGATGATCCTAGATGGATGACATTTAATCAGATCGCTAAAGATGAAAAGCTTCACCTTACTAAAGGTTCTAAAGGTGTTCCAGTTGAATACTGGAGTGCTTATGATACTTTAAATAAAAAGAAACTTACCATTGATGAAGCTAATGTACTCTTAAATGATGAAAAAAGAAGAAATGATGTCAAATTCGTTTATCAAAATTATACTGTTTTCAATGGTAGCTGTATTGAAGGTCTTGAACCATGGATTGAAAAAGATAATGAAAATTATTATGATCATGATAAACATCCTGAAACAGCATTAGCTATGAGTGTATTTAAAGATTATCTTATTAATGAAGGTATAACAATTGAATATAAAGGCGATAGATCTTATTATAATTCAGTTAAGGATAAAATTGTTATGCCTGATATTTCCATGTTTGATTCACCTGAAAGCTTTTTAAGTGTTCAAGGTCATGAAATAAGTCACTCTACTGGTCATGAATCAAGACTTCATAGAGATATCCAAAATCTATTTGGGTCTATGGAATATGCACAGGAAGAATTAATTGCAGAAATTTCTTCTGCTTTTTTGATGCCTAAACTAGGCATCGATTACAAGAAAAACCTAGACAACAATAAAGCTTATATACAATCATGGACTCAAATGATGGAAGATAAACCAAATGAACTTATTAAAGCTATTAAAATGGCTGATAAAGTGAATGATTTCATTCTTGATAAAGGAAGTTATTTAGAAAACGTTAAACGTTTAAATTCAACTAAAAGTTTAATCATGAGTGAATATGAAAATATGGTATTTGAAGAAAAATTAGATTTTATGTTCTTTATAGAAAATGAAGTAAATCATCATCTAGATTATGTATTATTACCTAATACAAAAATAGAATTTAAAGACAATTTATATCAAAATATGCAATCACTTCTTGAATCACAGGAATTTACAAATTACTTAACCAATATTATTGAAGAAAACGATATTGATTTTACAAAAGTAGCATTAAAACCATATGAAAATCAATTCGATGATATTCAAACTGATGCTGCTCTTTAAATAGAGGTATATATTATATGAAACCATCTAAAAATGAAAAAGAAGCTGAATTATGTACGATTGCTAAAAATCCTAAAACAGATATTAAAATGCTGGAAGTACTGGCTGACAATGAAAGTCCTTGGGTACGTATGAACGTTGCTGAAAATCCCAACTGTCCTCCTTATATACTTGATTATCTTTCACATGATCAGTTTGGTACTGTCCAGTCAAGTGTAGCTAGAAATAAAAATGCTTCTAAAGAAACTTTAGCCTATCTTGTTACTCTTGATAATATAACCATTCAAAATGCTGTCTTAAAAAATCCTAATTATGATCCTGAATATGTTTATGAAATAAATCATGAAAATGAATTTACTTGGCAATTACAATAAAAATCACTGAAAGCTCTAGAAGTTATGCTTTCTAACAAGTATAATAAATAGTGGAGATGAATTGTATGTTAGAAATAAATTATGGAGAAAATATATGAAAATTAAAAATAATAATTATGAGATTGAAATTAATCTTTTAGATGATAAACCAAAAGAAGATATAAATTGTTTTTTAGATCCAGATGGAATGATTGATTCTGATTATATTAAATATGTTTATATAAAATATAAAAAACATAAGAATTATTTTTATAAAATAAGATGTATTATATGTGATGCTCATCTTTTAGGAGATAGATTCTTTGTATTAAATGATAACATACTAACTTTGATGCTAAACTTTACAATATTAAAGTTTGACTTAAATCTTAATGAAATTATCTTAGTGAAAGATGTTGATACAGTAGCATGTAATTATGAATTGTATAATATCGGTGAAGATTATTTGATTGTTGGTGAATTTGAAATAACTCGTCTAGATAATAGTTTCAATATGATATGGCAATGGTCTGGACACGATATTTTTGATAGTGTTAAAGTTGATTTTAAAAAGAAACTTATTTATATCACTGAATTCATGAATTCGAAATCCTACTCAATAACATTTGATGGAAAAGAATAGATATAATTAAAGAGCAAATTCTAAAAGTAAAATTATTTCCAAAAAGCAGTTGTTCAAAACACGAATAACTGTTTTTATATTCCAATATTTTCTAATTATCTAATAAAATATATCCCTTTATAAATGCAATATCATAAACATATAAACATGGAGGTGTATTATGTCAAACAATAACAAATTAAATGAATCATTATTACAAAATATACATGATGAACAAAAAATTCTTATTGCTTCTATCATTGATAGAAAAATACCTATCCAATGGAATAAATTAGTAACAATAATGGAATCCTCAAACATTGAATTAACAAAGTATGTATCACCTATTGATTATCAGATATATGATAATCAATTAAATAATGACCATTATATGAAGTATCATAATGATACATTTTCTTATCATACAAAGATTGAAGGTAAACCTTATACTTTAAAATTAAAAGCCATACATAAAGATGAACATGATTATTTATCATGGTATACAGATAAGAAACCAGATTTTGATTTTAAAAAGTCTATTCCCTTTCAAGAGGCTATGACGGATGTCTATAAAGGCTTATTAGAAACGTTTGATGACTATGCTTATGAAGCTGTTATGCTTACTTTAGATACGAAAAATAAACATGAGATCAATATAAATGATAACACTTTGAAATTATAAGTGTTTATATAGGAGAAACAAGCATGAATAACATCGATAATATTTTAAACAATTATCAACACATAAAAAATGATGAAGAAAAACTAACTGAAACATTAATAGATGAAAAACTTCAACAACATAAAAAACTATGTCAATCTCTAATAGATAGAAAACTCCCAATAGAATGGGTTAAATTAGCAAAGCTCATGGGAACTATGGATATCAACATAGAAAAATACATTTTTACTGATAATTATAAGATGCATGATCACTTATCAGAACATAAAAATTATCTATGCTATAGTAAACCAGGCACACTTAGTTATTATACAGTTATAGAAAATAAACCATGCAGATTAGATATAATCGCTGGTCATGAAGATAATCACTATTATTTAGGATTGTATTTAGATCCATATAGAAAGATAGATTCTAAAAGATCATTATCATTTCTTGAAGCTGAAATAACTGCCTATGACGTACTATTAGAAACATTTGATAAGTATAAAGAAGATGTACTTGAGCTTGCTAATGAAAAGCTTATAACCATAAAAAATGAAAATGATAAAAGATTAATGGATATTTTACAACTACAGGATTCTCTATCTGATGATGAAGAATTAACCACTAAAAAAGAATCAGAGTTGACTTTATGAGGAGGATGATATAGATGAAAAAAGAAGATATTGAAATTATTTCAACTTATGATTTAGGTAGAATTGATTTATTAGTACATTATAGAATTAATGCTCCTGATAAAAAACTGTTATTTCTGAAGGTTATACTTCAATAGATTATGATTCATGGCTCTATTTTAATGATGATCAATATGAACAAGATAATTATCTAAAAAATATAATTATGAATGATGTAGAACTTCATAAACCTGATATGAATCAAATGAGTGATATTTTAAAATTATGTGTTTCAAATTTACAAGGTAGTGGATTTAGCATATATTATGACGATATGATAAAAAATGATATTACACTTATTGATGTATGTGATTTATACAATGATATCAAAACATATCAGATTAATATAAGTGATTTATTGATTAATGACGAAATGATAGATATTTTTTATGATAATGATTTCGATACTCCTGTTATTTTTGGTGGTATTGGTTTGTTAGAATATTTTGATTTTAAGAATTACAAAGAAATGGATGCATCAATTGAAGAATATGTTGATATGGTTTTTGATTATGATTAATCGCATTCTTCTATTATATTGACATTGAAGGAGGATTGATACATGAGATTTATTATTCCTAAGAATTTTAAGATGGGAAAATATTTATTCAATAAATATCGAACCACAGATTTAATTATTTTAATTGTTGGATGCTTAATTGGTATGGTTATTGCTGTTTCAATGGTTATGATTACCTTGAATACCTCAATTATTATATTTTCAATCATTGGTATTATTATTGGATTTACGATTGCAGGTGCATGTATTATCCTAATAGCCAATACACCTTATTATTTTAATTATCTGGAGTTTATTTTAACTGTTATTGATTTTTATACTAGAGATAGAACATTTATATGGTATGGCATTGATTACAATTACGAGGAGGATGATAAGATTGGGAAAGAATAAATTAAAAAGAAAACCCAAGAAAGAAATTAGAAAAGAGAAAAAAAGAAATAAAAAAAATTAAAACAACATTAGATTGGATGGATATCCAGCTAATAAATGCAAATGGCATTACCCTTCAAAGAGGTAATAAAGTAAAAATAACAAGAGGCATTAAAGTTCAACCTATCAACATTTATCTAGAGATAGAAGTTGATAGAATCAAAAGATGCTATGCTTTAGCTAATGCTTATGATAAGCTCAAGTTTCCACTATATCTTCAATTTATAAGAACTGTACCTGATGTTGATGAATATTTGGAATATTATCAAAGTTTATCTATCAAAGAAAGAAATCCTGCTATTCAAAATCTAATGCAAATGCAACTTGATAAGCTTTACTGGTTTTCAGACACTTTTAAAGAAGTCATATTTTATATTATGATACAGGAAGATGAAGAAACTATAGATAAGAAGTTTACAATGCTAGTCAATGAATTTCTACAGGCAGGTTTCAATCTTACAGAGATGACAGTCACTGATTATGAAACAATTGTTTGTAATGAGTTTGAAAACGATACTGTTAATGAATATCTTTATACGCAATTGTTACTACCTCAAAATATAGAAAGTGAGTTGAAATTAAATGTTTAAACTCACTAAGAAACAAAAAGCCAGACGTACTACAATTGCTCCAGCAGGATTCAAAGAAAATCAGGATAATATTGTTATTGGTGAAGTCTTCAAACAAATACTTGTATTCTTTAGTTACCCAAGAGATTTTGTAGAAGGCTTTTTAGCATCTAAAGTCACCTCCCCTTTTTATTCATTAAGCATGAAGATTGAACATAGTGATTTAGATGAAGCTAGTGCTCTTAAAAATGAAATTAATGAAAAACAGGATAAATACGAACATTCTAATGATCCAGTTGAACAAAAAAGATTAGCTAATGAAATTCATTCACTTAATCAGCATATCGAACGTTTAATAAACAGTTCCAATGCAACATTAAATGTTATGGTTCAGGCAACAGTAAGCTCCACTTCTAAAGAGGAATTATACAAAATAGTCAAGGATATGAAGAACGATTTTTCAGCTTCTTCAACCCAGATTAAACTACGTGGAATTAGATATATACAAAGTGGCCTTTACAAGAATCAATCACCTTTGTTTATTGATTCAGGCTTACGAAAAGAAGTTGCTTACTCAAATGGTCAATTAATGTCATCATTATCTTGTGCTGCATTATGGCCATTTATATTTGATACACTTGAAGATCCACAAGGAACGCTTATTGGTAGAGAATTAACCAATGGTGGTAAAATATTATTTAATCAGTTCCTATATAAAGATTATCCTGATCAAGCCAAACAGCAAGGACGTTCAAATGGCAATATGATTGTTGTTGGTCGTTCAGGAACAGGCAAAACAACATTGATGAATCTTATTTTAATGGGGCATATTATCAATCATAGAAAGATTATATGGATTGATCCTGAAAATAAGAATAGAAACCTGTGTTCTTTTATTAAAGGTAATTATGTAGAGATTGGATTAAATAATCAAATTATCAATATGTTTGATTTAAAACCTATTTCTACTGATAGTGATACTAGAGAATCCAAAAAAGCCATGTATGATACTCAAAATGCTATTTTTAATGTTTGTGAGGAAATCAAAATAACATTTGAAACATTATGGCCAAATATTTCTGAAGATGCACTTGCAATGATTGGTGAAATTACTGTAGAAACGTATAAATCAGTTGGCATTGACGGTTATGAAAGCTTTGAGCATTTAAAGCCTGAAGATTATCCTACTTTTGCTGATTTTACTCATGTTATTAAAGATAAAATAGAGATTTATTCCAGACAGGAAGAACTCTATCATAGAGAAATAGATGCTTTAAAAGAATTAGAAATGAAAATGCGACAGATAACAGGTAGTCAAGGTATTAATGGTGAATGGGGTCGTTATTTTAATGGCATCACCACTATCAAAAAAAGAAACACTTGATGAAACTGGTATGATAGCAATTGGAACAAAACACTTATTTAACGTTCAATCCAAATTAAAAAATGCCTTATTAAGACAAATCTTTCAATATGCTGCTTCACTTTGTCTTGATAACAAAGATGAATGTGTCTTATGTATAGATGAGGAGCATATGTTTATATCTGAAGAAATACTGGCAGATGTATTAGGTGTTTTACAGCGTAGAGTTAGAAAATATGATACTGTTACTTTAACTGGTACACAGGAAATTGTTGATTACTCTTCTCCAAAAATATTGACTCATGGTAAGGCAATCTTTGATAATGCAACTTATCAATTCTATATGAATCTAACCAAAGATGGTGTTACTGATTTAAGTAAGCTAGTAACATTGACTGAAGAAGAAAAAAACAGACTAGAAGCTTTACCACCCCATACAGGAATTCTTTTTTGTGGTCAAAGAAGAATACCACTAGAAGTTTTAGCAACCGATAATGAATTAAGTTTAATCGATTGATTTGATATGTTAAACAAAATATATTAAGATCAATAAAAAAACAAATATATGATGATAAAAAATATAAGTCAAAGTCACTATAAGAAATAAGATATTTATGATATAATGGGTTATAAGGAGGTGCTAGTATGGGAATGTATATCAATCCAAACAATAGAAGCTTTCAATTATTAAGAAATGGAAACATTTTTGTTGATAAATCATTAATGATTGAAACAGTCAACCAATATATTAATATTGAAGATCGTTTCATTTGTGTTGCTAGACCTAGAAGATTTGGTAAAAGTGTTGATGCAAATATGCTGGTTGCATATTATTCTAAAGGCTGTGATTCATCTTCTTTATTTGATGATTTAAAAATAGCACAATACCCTACCTATCATGAACATCTTAATAAACATGATGTTATATATTTTGATGTTCAAAAAATACTTAGTCGTGTTAAATCAATAGATGAACTTAAAGAAAGACTAACAATAAGTATTATAGAGGAACTTAAATGGGATTATCCTGAAGAATCTTTATACATATTTAAGGATTTGGCAACCACATTAGAAAGAATATACACAAGATATAATCAAACATATATTTTTATCGTTGATGAATGGGACTGTATTTTTAGAGAATACAAAGATGACAAAGAAGGTCAGAAAATATATCTAGATTTTTTAAGAGATCTCTTTAAATCATCAGGTTACGTAGAGATGGTATATATGACTGGTATTCTTCCTATTAAAAAATATGGTACTCACAGTGCTCTTAATATGTTCAAAGAAATTTCTATGATTAACTCAACCCCTTTTGAAAAATTTATGGGATTTACTGAAACTGAAGTAAAAAAATTATGTCATGCTCACAATATGGATTTTAATGAAATGAAAACTTGGTATGATGGCTATCATATAGGAGATAATGCATTATATAATCCACGTTCTATTGTTTGTTCCTTATCTGATAAAAAATATGGTAATTATTGGACTAGTACGGAAAATTATGAAGCTTTAAAAACTTATTTTGATAGAAATATGGATGGTATTATAGAAAATATGATATCATTACTTGCTGGTGAAAAAGTTGTTATTAATCCTCTTAAATTTCAAAATGATATGACAACTTTCAAATCAAAAGATGATATCTTTACATTACTAGTTCATTTAGGGTATCTTGGATTTGATTCTTTAACTAATGAAGTTTATATTCCAAACAAAGAAGTAAGAGAAGAATTTGAAAATTCTCTTGAAGAGGCACATTGGCAAGAAACTGATAAGATAATCAAAAATTCTATGGATTTGTTGCAAGCCACATGGAACATGGATGAAGAAAAAGTAGCACATTACATAGAAGAAGCTCATTATGAAATAGCTCATTTAAACTATAATAGTGAAGAAGCATTATCGTATTGTATTGGACTTGCCTATTTTAAAGCAAGAGATTATTATCGTATAGAACGAGAAGTACCTAGTGGTAAAGGTTTTGCTGATCTTGTTTTTAAACCTAAAGGTAATAGACCTGCATTACTAGTTGAACTAAAATGGCAAGAAAGTCCTGATACAGCAATTACACAAATAAAAGAGAAAAAGTATTATAAAGGCTTAGAAGAATATGCTAATAATCTATTGTTAATAGGTATTAGTTATCAAAAAGATTCTCATAAAAAAGATTATAAAGAACATTATTGTAAGATAGAAAAATTTATATATTAACAAACAAGGTGGCAATGTTGCCACCTTTAAAGTTATGGCAACAGATAGCGAATTAAGTTTAATTGATTGATCTGATATGTTAAACTAAATATATCGAGGTCAATCAAGGAGAAAATAAGAAATGTATAGTGAAATATTTGTTAAGAAAGTCAATAATGCTATTAAAAAGATTATAAAATTTTGTGAACAATATGATTTTGAAGTTGAAGAACTTTATGGGAAATATACAATTAGGGATAAGTTTACTAAAAGTATTTTAGGTTATTTATATTCATGTAACATAGTTGGATGCTCAACAACATATAAGAGCTATGAAGCTTTTAATGATGGCAATATTGATATTGTTTGTTATATTACAGAAAAACAATATAAACATTATGGTAAAGGATTAATAGATTTATCTCAATATTTAGATAAGTATGCTTCATTAGATCAATTACCTGATGTAGTAATAAATAATGCTATAGAAAGCATTAAATACTTAAGTCTTATTGATTATTATGGATATTCCTATTCTGATTTATTAAGTGTAGCTCATTTAAATGATTATTATATAAATATATTATTTGATCATTGTGAGGAATTCTTTCCAGAAGATTATTATCAATATGATTATGAAGATGGTGAATTTATTATAGTAGATTATAAAGATGAAACTTATTTACTTTATACACATGGTTTAAATTATCAGGAATATATGAATAAAGTTAAATCAAATTATTCTGATATTACAGAAGAAGAAATATTAGGTCATGAGTTATTGAAACAATATAAATTCTTGGCTGATGAAGAAGATGTTTTTGATGATTTAAATATTATTAATTAAACACATGATATTGAAAGTAATGTCTAAATGGCATTTCTTTTTATTTACAGATAAGGAGCATTTATGAAAATAACAGGAAAAGATATTGAAAATAAATTAGTAAATGATTTTGAAGTATTAGTAACAAATGACAATAAAGATTATTATATCCAGTTCTTTATTAATAGTGATGATGATTATGAATACAATCTTTATAAAAAATCATCGATAAAAAATATATATTATCAGTCCGATGGTGGTAGTTATCAAAGTTTAGATGGTATTGAAGAAGATTATAATATGGATAGATATGTTGATTTTAGTTTTGACGTCTATAATTTAACACTTATTGAGCAAAAAAGAGACATAGTTATGAAATATGCCAGTTATGATGAAAACAAGAATATATTAGATTATGGTTATACCTCTATTAATAAAGATCTTTATAATTATATCAATGACGAAAACATCGGAATAAATATACAAATCTATCTTGATTGTACAACTCAATCATTAGAAAAAATAGCATTAAATGAAGTATCTCCTCTATTAAGAAACATAGCAAAAAACATGGAAGATTTTGGTTGGTCATATAAAATCTATCTTGAAGATTGTATAAGACGTAATATTACAGATATAAATTTATGGCATTTATATGAAGAATGTGAAGAACTAGGTTTATCAAATTATATAGAAATCAATCAAACTGGTGGAATAGATAATGATCCAGTCATTACTGTATATCCTGATTTTGCATTAAAAATTGATTATACGGAATTATTTGATCAAGAGGTTTATGATGAAATGCATCTAGGAATTTAACTATAAGGTGGCAATGTTGCCACCTTAATTAAATTAACAGATTTAAAAAAATTTTTATTCATAATGCTCTTCAACAAAAATTATAAAAACTAAATAGAATGATATTAGCAAAGGTGTTTATGCACCTTATTTTTTATTTATTCGTATTGTAGGTATTGATTTTTGGCAAATCGGGGGGGTATAATGAGGTTAGTATTTAAGAAAATTTGTATTAATTTTAAAAAATTTAATCTTTTTTCCTTAAAGTTTTGTCTGTTTAGTGAGGAGGAAGAAATAATGAATAAGATAATGAAATTTTATTTGTGTTTTTTAATGGTATTTGGACTATTAGCTATGCCTTCCAATGTTAGTGCTGAAGAAGTAATTGAACTTAATCGTTCAGAAATAACATTGTTATTAGATGATAATGCAACATTATTGGATGAAAGTGATTTAACAGCAACACTCAATATTGATGAAGATGTTACAGTGACATGGAATTTGAGTGAAGAAGGCATTGTTGAATTAACTGAAGAAACAGGACGTTTTATAGAAATAACTGCTTTAGCTGAAGGTAATGTGACGATTACAGCATCTATTAGTGATAGTAATGGTACTACGTATAGTGATTCTTGTGAGGTTAATGTTGTTACAGTGGATTCTAGTTTAAGTGCAGAAAGTTTTTCCATAACAGAATCAACTACACTTAATGCTGGTGGTTGTTATAATGCTGACTTGATTGCTACAGTAACACCTATCAATACAGATTATGATATTGAATGGACATCAAGTGATGAAAGCATCGCTACAGTTACAAAATGTAAAAAGAACACAGCTGAAGTTGAAAGTGGTCATGCAGGAACTGCCGTTATTACTGCAACTTTAACTGATGTTCAAGGTAATGTTTATACAGATACATGCACTGTTACAGTCATTCAAAATAGTATATCTGATGCCGCTGTTACATTAGATGCCTCATCTTATACTTATACTGGTGGTACTATTAAACCTGATGTAACTGTTGTTTATGGTAGTACAACACTTACTAAAGATACGAATTACACTTTATCATATATTAACAATACAAATGTTGGTACTGCAACAATCACTATTACAGGTATAGGTGATTATACTGATACATATACTAAAACATTTGAAATTACTACAAAAAGTATTGCTAACTTTACAGCCACATTAAGTACTTCATCATATACTTATGATGGAACTGCCAAAAAACCTACAGTCACAGTCAAAGATGCTAATGGTAATATACTAGTAAACGGAACAGATTATATGGTTACTTATAGTGACAATACTAAAATAGGAACAGCAACTGTTAAAATAACAGGTAAAGGAAACTATACTGGAACAATTACAAAAACATTTACAATTAATTCAATAAACATTACTAACTTTACAGCTACTTTAAGCAAAACATCTTATACATATGATGGATCAGCTAAAAAGCCAACTGTCACTGTTAAAGACGCTAATGGTAAAACATTAACAAAAGGAACAGATTATAGTGTATCTTATAAAAATAATACCAATGCAGGAACTGCAACTGTGACTATTACAGGCATTGGTAATTATAGTAGTACACTTACCAAAACTTTTACCATCAATACCAAAAGCATTTCTAAGTTTACAGCTACATTAAGCAAGACTTCTTATACTTATACTGGTAGTTCTATTAAAACAACAGTCACTGTTAAAGATGCAAGTGGAAATAAACTTGTCAGTGGAACAGATTTTAGTGTTTCTTATAAAAATAATACCAGTGTAGGAACTGCAACTGTGACTATCAAAGGTATTGGAAACTATAGTGGTAGTCTTACTAAAACATTTAAAATAACAAAAAGAAGCTTATCTAACTGTACAGTATCCTTAAGTACAACATCCTATACTTATAATGGCAGTACTAGAAAACCAACTGTAACAGTTAAAAATGGATCAACAACAATTAGCAGTTCTAACTACACTGTGACTTACGCTAGTGGTAGAAAAAACGTTGGTACATATAAAGTTACAATTAAAGGTAAAGGTAACTGTAGTGGTACTGTTACAAAAACATTTACAATCAAGGCTAAGAGTATTTCAAGTTTTAGTGCATCATTAAGTACTTCTACTTATACCTATGATGGTAAAACAAAAAAGCCTTCTGTTACTGTTAAAAACGGATCTAGTAAATTATCAAGTTCTAATTACACTGTTACCTATGCTAGTGGTAGAAAGAATGTTGGTAGTTACAAAGTAACAATCAAAGGTAAAGGAAATTATACTGGTACTATTACAAAAACATTTAAAATTAATCCAGTGAAAACATCTATCAAATCCTTAACAAAAGGTGAATATGCTTTTACAGTCAAATGGACAAAGAAAACAACACAGGTAACAGGATATCAAATTCAATATTCTACAAGCAGTAGTTTTTCTAACGCTACAACAAAAACTATCACTAAAAATTCTACAACCTCTAAGAAAATATCATCTCTTAAGGGAAATAAAAAATACTACGTTCGTATAAGAACCTATAAAACAGTAAGTGGAACAAAATACTATTCTGGATGGTCTTCTAGCAAGTCTGTAACTACAAATCCAAGTTTTGATGTATCGTCATTACAAGTAGCAGATGAAACAGATAAAATCATTGTTGTAACAGCAAGTTCAACTTCTACCTCATCAGGTACATTTAGATATTTTAAAAAGACAAATGGTACTTGGAAAGAAGTCATATATACAACAGCTTATTTAGGTCAAAATGGTATCAATAAAACTAAGGAAGGTGACAGAAAAACACCAACTGGACTTTATCATTTCTCTAAACTTATGGGCATTGCATCAAATCCAGGTACACAAATGTCTTATACAAAAATAAACAAATATATGTATTGGTGTGGCAGTAAAAAATACTACAATCAATTCATAGATGAAAGTAAACAGGAACATAATTGTAATCATAGCAATGATGAGCATCTAATCGATTATACAACTTGTTATCAATATATAGCAGCTCTTGATTATAATTCATCATGTACATATGGAAAGGGTTCAGCTATATTCCTTCATTGTACAGGTAATTCAAAATATACAGGTGGATGCGTTGCTATAAGTAAGAGTAATATGAAGCAAATGATGACTGAAATAGATAAAGATACTGTTATCATCATTGATTTAACAAGCAATATTTCAAGTAAAAAATATTAAAGTTTAAGGGCAATCTATCTAAAGATTGTCTTTTAAATTTTGAAAGTAATGTTATATGATGATATAATTGCCTTGTACAGTATTGGAATGAATTAATGATAAATTAATATTAGAAAATATTGATTACTCAATTATATCAAAAAGGAGCTTATGACCATGTTAGAAAATCAATATAACTTTTATAAAAACAACGAAAATGATAAAATTTGGTGGGTTGATACATTTGATCAAGTTGGTGTATGGTTATTTTCCTTTGATAAACATAAAATATATAATATGTTTGCTGATTATCCACATAACCTAACAAAAAAAGAAATATTTGATAAAGAAAATCCTTATTGGAAAAATTTTTTTGAGGATAGACAATAATCTATAATAAAATAGAAATTTTAGGTAACTAAAGTTTCTATTTTTATTTTATTCAAAAACATATTAAAAATATAAGGTGGCAACATTGCCACCTTATTCTAAAATAATTTAATATAGAAGCAAAATTGCTAGTAATGTATTCATAATTTTTAAAATATATAATGACTAATATCTTAGAAAAAATTGAATTAAATAATTATTTTTATTGGGAGCATTGGATTATTTATAAGCTAATGATATAATTTAGTAAATAAAAAATACTTAATTATATAAGAAGCAATTTATGAAAGATATTTTTTTAGAATGTGAATTGCCATTGGATGAAGTTGGTGGAATCTTAACTGAACCTTTACCTGAAGGAGGATGTGATATTAGACTTAGAGAACTAATTAAATACTGTGATGAAAATGGAATTAATCCAGAGGATTTAACTGATGAACAAATAGATATGTTTAAAATATAATAACAATAATTTTTATAAAGATAATTATTTTAATTAAAGAATAAAAAGAGGTATATATCAATATGAATACAATTGATCAAAGAAAAATAAATAACATGGAAAATGCTTTATTATATATAACTGAAAAGTTTAATAAAATATACTCTACACAGAATATAGGAAATAGAAAATGTTTTATAAACAACAATAGTGTATTATTTAATGTTGATATGCTTAAGAGTGATGGAGCATTTGTTGTAGAATATGCTAATAACATTACTGAAGCCAAACACAATATGTTTGAAGATGGTGATTTGTTTTTTTTGGAAGATTACAATTCATTGGATAATTTAATTGAAGCAATGTGTACTGAAATTAATAATGAACAAGTAGAACAGCATTGGTAATAATGAAATTTTATAAAAATAAAGATGACTTATATAATGACATTGATTCTTTATTCGCTGATATAGAATTTTCTTATAAAGGTATAGACGGATCAATATGTCCATTCTCAAGAGATGACATTTCCCTTTCTTGGGGTGACAATGAAAAATCTTTTAATTCAGTTTCCAGTTTAATGAAGAATCCTTTCTTTAATGGTGAGTCATTAAATGATATCTATAATAAAATAGAGATTTTAGGTAACTAAAGTCCCTATTTTATTTTATGCTAGACCATCTGATTCACTTGACGCATAATGATCATATTTATATTTC
>JAJQFG010000087.1 GCA_021201315.1 Erysipelotrichaceae bacterium | reverse complement strand
AAGCAAATTGTGCTTTTATATTTTTGACAAGTGAATCAGATGGTCTAGCATAATTATTTATTGAATAAATAAAAACAGAAAGATTATCATCTTTCTGTTAGATCTTCCAAATTATATGGGGTATTTTGATATACATAATAATTAAGCCAATTTGAGAATATTAAATAAGCATGAGAATGCCATTTTACTTGTATTTCTCCATTGATATCATCATTTAAATAATAATTTTTAGGCATTTCACTAACAATATCAGGATTAGCTAAATCTCTTCTATATTCTTTATCTAAAGTATCTGGATCATATTCAGGATGTCCAGTAATAAAGAAACGTGATCCATCTTTATTTGCGACAATATATACGCCTGCTTCATCTGATTCAGCTAAAATATCTAATTCATCAATTTTTTCAATATCTTCTTTAGAAACAGTTGTATATCTAGAATGAGGTGCATAGAATTGATAATCAAAACCTCTAAGTATTTTTCTTTGCATCTTATTAACATTTGTTTTATGTAAATATACTCCTGTTAATTTATGAGGTAAAAGATGTTTAGAAACACCATAAAAATAATGTAAAGAAGCTTGTGCAGCCCAACATATAAAAAAACTACTAAAAACATGAGTCCTAGACCATTCTAATAATGTTTTTAATTCTTCCCAATAATCTACCTCTTCAAATTCTAATTTTTCTACAGGAGCTCCTGTAATAATCATACCATCATATCTGTTTTCTTTAATATCATCAAATGTATGATAGAAAGCTAATAAATGTTCTTTTGGAACATTTTTAGATTCATGTGATGCCATATGTATCCAGTCTACTTCACATTGTAATGGTGAATTAGATAATAGTCTTAATAATTGTGTTTCAGTGACTATTTTGGTAGGCATAATATTAAGTATTAAAAGTTTTAGTGGACGAATTTTTTGAGTTGTAGCACGATTTTCGTCCATAACAAATATATTTTCTTCTTGTAATATTTTAGAAGCAGGAAAGTCATTGGGTATTTTAATTGACATAATAACACCTCTTTCATATTTAACTATTTTATCATAATTTATGCAAGAGGTGAACTGTTTTTTATGAAAATGTAATGATTTCGTTAAATGCTTGGATGATAAATGCATCACTCATACCAGCTAAATAATCAATAATGCTTTTTTCTAATGCTTGTTTATCATTAATAAAATCATAGACAATATGATTATCATACATAGTATCACGAGGATAATTGTCTATAATTGCATATTTATCTAACCATGCGAGATAATGGGATATAAGTTTAGGATATTGAGATTGTTGGGATTTTAATGAAGTTATAATGTCGTTTTGACTACCTAATTGATATAATAAATCAAATATTGAGTTAAGTATTAATGAAACATATTGCGTATGAACCTTTACACGATCAATTTCATAAATATTTTTATAATTAAAATCCATAATTATTTTCATACGTTGTAATGCATCTTTAGATAAACCAATTCCTTGTTCAATATTCGAATAATGAATTACATCAAAAATAAAATAATTAACAATTGTACCATTATTAATAGCATTAAACTGATAATCATCAATCTGATTTAATTGTTCTTTTAACTTACTTACTTCTTCTTCACTAATAATATGAAGACGTAAAGCGTCTTCAATATCACGTGCCAAATAAGCAATTTTATCAGCTATTTTTACAACACAACCTTCATATGTCCATGGATTATATTCACCAGCATAATGATAATCATTAAGATCAATATATTCATTTCTTTTTTGAATATAACGTTGATTCATTTCTCCACAATGAGAAATAATACCATCTCTAACAGCATAAGTAAGATTTAAATTATGTAAATGATGATTATCATCATCAAGTAACTCTATATTATCGACAAAATGAAGACTATTCTTCTCATGCCAAAATTTTTCTAATCCATGTTTATTACAAATTTCAGTTAATATTTTTTCTCCACCATGACCAAATGGAGCATGACCTAAATCATGTCCAACAGCGATTGCTTTCGTTAATTCAATATTCAATCCTAACTCTAAAGCAATGGTATATGATACAGATTCAACTAAATTCACATGCTCACTTCTTGTGCACACATGATCATCATTCACTGCAAAAAAGACTTGTGTCTTATGTTTTAAACGTCGATAAGCCTGAGAAAAAACAATTCGTGTATAATCTCTCGCAAATTCACTTCTTAAATCATTTTGACGATCGTATAATGGTTGATTTCTATATATCGCTTTTTCATAATCAGGATTCTGATTATTCATAGCATAATTCTCAAACTTTTTCATTTGACCACCTCTTTAAGTATGTTATAATATTTAAGAGGTGATTGCAATGGATAAAAATTTATTTTTAGCACAATTATCTGCTTTAGTTGAAGATGAAGAAAATATTATAGCTAATCTTTCTAATATATCTGCTTTATTAAATGAAGTGATGGATGATATTAATTGGGTTGGCTTTTATTTAAGAGATAATAATCAATTGGTTTTAGGACCATTTCAAGGTAAAGTAGCTTGTGTACGTATAGATATAGGTAAGGGTGTTTGTGGTACAGCTGCTTTAAAAGGTAAGACTATCATTGTAGATGATGTACATTTATTTTCAGGACATATTGCATGTGATAGTGCTAGTAATAGTGAGATAGTAGTACCAATTATTGTTGATGATAAAGTTATTGGAGTATTAGATATTGATTCTCCAAATTATAAACGTTTTAGCAGTATTGATAAGGATATTTTAGAAGATGCAGTAAAAATCATTGAAGAACAAGTATTTGAAAAGGTATGTTCTCAACATACCTTTTATAGTTAAGATCAAAATAATTTTATTTCAACTAAAATTCATAAAATTAAATATCATCAATATTTATTGAGTTATAGTACTTTTATTGTCAAGATAATTTCTAATTCTAACATAATCAATACCACTAACACTTCCATCATTATTTGCATCTGCAGCTAGTATTTGAGCAGATGTTAATGAAGATTTCTTATCCAAATAATTTCTTAATCGAACATAATCTACACCGCTAATACTTCCATCCCCGTTTACATCACCACGTATAACAAATGTATAAGTATTACTAGTATTGTTTGTTGTAAGTGTCATGGTCATACCAGTACTTACTGTACCAGTTGTAATTGCAGATGAACTGGTATTTTTAATAGTTACAGTTGTTGCAGAAGAAGCTTTGCTTACAGAAGAAATCACAGCTTGGACTGTTGATCCTAAAGGAACACCTGTCAGATAACCATCATTATTAACAAATCCCATATTAGTAATGATTTGTGCATTACTAATGGAACTTGTGGTAGTAGAAGTAACATTACTAGAAGTATTACCTACAAATATATTTTCAATCATATAGTTATAATCTAGTGTCGTATCAGCTGAAGAAGAAGTAGCAGAAGAAGTACATTGCCAAATTGAATATGAACCAGTATATGTACATTCATCATTATATTGAGCAACCCATTTAATGACATTATCAAAATAAGAATCAGTTAAATAAGTAGTCCACCAATATTTATTTGCATAGATACCAGTTGTATAACCAGCATTTTCTAAAACACCACAGAATGCTTGAGCAATTTTAGCTTTAGTAGAAGCATCACATTTACCTAAAGTTGAGGAATCCTCCATATCATAAAATACTGGTAAAGAAAGTTTAGCGCCCCATTCATTAACAGCTTTTTCTACAAGTCTTAAAGCATGTTCACCTTCACTTTTACCTTTAGCAATAGTATTAGCGTAGGAATAAAGATAAACTCCAAAAGGAATATTATATTTAACACAAGCTTTAACATATGTTTCAAAATTAGAATCATCCTGACTTGTATAATCTGATCCATAACCACATCTTAAAATAACAAAGTTAACTTCATTAGCAAGCTGTTCAAAATCAATTGTACCATTATGATATGATATATCTACGCCAACAGCAATTGTATTATCTGGTGCATTTGGTACATTATCTATTGCATAGACACAAATTGGTAAAATAATTAAACAACATAATATAACTAAAATTAATTTCTTTTCAACAGCTTTAATAACACTCATTTTGTCTTTCTCCCTACTTTTACTTCGATTTTTACTAATGATATTTTTTATTTTATCATATTGTAATATAAAATAAAATATAAAAATGTAAATTAATAGCATAAAATAAGGATATTTTTATTTATAATAAAATTAGTTAATATTTTAATTATTAAATTTACAAAATAAATTTTTGAAATATACAAATAAATATGTAATAAAAAGGTATGCCTAAGCATACCTTTAGGTAGTTATTTTATTGACCTGTAGCTTCTTTAACTAATGCAACAACTTCGTCCATTGTAGCACAATCACAGCACTTGTTAGCAAGTTCTTCCATTTCAGCTTTAGAAAGAGATCTGATTAACTTTCTTTGAGCTAAGATTGAAGTAGCTGACATAGAGAATTCATCAAGTCCTAAACCTAATAATAATGGTCCAGCTAATGGTTCACCAGCCATTTCTCCACACATACCAGCCCATTTACCTTCAGCATGAGCAGCATTGATAACATTTCTTACTAAACGTAAGATAGAAGGGTTGAATGGTTGATATAAGTAAGAAACACCAGATGACATTCTGTCTGCAGCAAATGTGTATTGAATCAAGTCATTAGTACCGATTGAGAAGAAATCAACTTCTTTAGCTAATACATCAGCTAATACTGCAGCAGCAGGAATTTCAATCATGATACCAACTTGGAAATCATCAGATACAGGAATACCTTCAGCAACTAATTTATCTTTTTCTTCTAATAAGATACCTTTTGCTTTTCTAAATTCTTGAACTGTAGCGATCATTGGGAACATAATTCTTAAGTTACCATAAACGCTAGCTCTTAATAATGCTCTTAATTGAGTTCTAAAGATATCTTCTCTTTGGAAACATAAACGAATAGCACGAACACCTAAGAATGGGTTCATTTCATCTGGTAAATCAATAGCTTCAATCTTCTTGTCACCACCGATATCCAATGTTCTAACAACAACAGGTTTACCTTCCATAGCTTCTAAGATTTCTTTATAAACTTCAAATTGTCTATCTTCAGTTGGAAGATCTGCTGATTCCATATATAAGAATTCAGTTCTAAATAAGCCGACACCTTCACCACCATTTTCGATAACACCTGGTAAGTCTCCAGCACCACCAATATTAGCAACTAATTCAACTTGATGTCCATCAGTAGAAATAGTCTTTTCATTAACTAATTGTTTTAATTCTTCTTTATAAGCGATATATTCATCACGTTTAACTTCATATTCTTTAATAGTATCTTCATCAGGATTAATAATAACATCACCATTGATACCATCTAAGATAATAAAATCGCCTTCTTGAACGTCTTCAGTAATTGTTTTACATGCAACAACAGCAGGAATTTCCAAACTACGAGCCATAATAGCAGAGTGAGAAGTTCTTCCACCAATATTAGTAGCAAAACCTTTAACTAAGTTCTTATTTAATTGAGTTGTATCAGATGGTGTTAAATCATCAGCAATAATAACAACTTCTGAATCAATTAAAGCAGGATTTGGTAAAGGTTTACCTAATAAATTAGCTAATAAACGACGAGAAACGTCTTTAACGTCAGCAGCTCTTTCTTTGAAGTATTCATCTTCCATACTTTCAAAAATCATGATAAATGTGTTAGAAACTTCTTCTAATGCAGCAGCAGCATTTACTTTTTCATTTGTAATTTTGTCTACTACTTGAGTCTCCATTTCAGGGTCAGCTAAGATTTGTGCATGTGCATCAAATACAGCAGCCTCTTCTGCAGATAAATTCTTAGAAGCAGCTTCTTTAATTACTTCCAACTCCTTAGCAGTACTAGCTACAGCATCTTTGTAAACTTGTACTTCTTTTTCTACATCTTCAACAGTTTCTTTTGTTACTGTTAAATCTGGCATAACTAATTTGTAAGCTTTTGCTAAAGCAATACCATTAGATGCCGCAATACCTTTGATCATTGTCATTTTATAACTTACCTCCATATATATTTCTATTTTACATTATTTTCCCTATAAAATAAAGTACAACTTGATTTATTTATGAATTTTTCTAAAATGAAGGATTAAATTCGTTATTTTTATAAAGAAAAAGGAAAATTTTCATTTTCCTTAATCCTTATGATTCATCAATGATACACCAGAAGATGTGCCAATACGACTTGCTCCTGCATCAATAACAGCTAACATATCTTCATAACTTCTGACACCACCACTAGCTTTAACTTTAAGTTCATCACCAACAGTTTCATTCATTAAAGCCACATCATGTACTGTAGCTCCTCCTGTAGAAAAGCCTGTTGATGTTTTAACAAAATCAGCTCCAGCTTTTTTCGCAAGTTTACAAGCAGTCACTTTTTCTTCATCAGTTAATAAACAAGTTTCTATAATGACTTTAGTTAATTTATCAGTTGCATCTACAACTGCTTTAATATCATTATAAACCACTTCTTCATCACCAGCTTTTAAAGCACCAATATTAATAACCATATCAACTTCATCAGCACCATTTTCAACAGCTTCTTTAGCTTCAAATGCCTTAACTGTAGATGTATTAGCTCCTAAAGGAAACCCAATTACAGTACAAACATTCACATCACTATCTTTTAAATAATCTGCTGCAAAACTAACCCAACAAGGATTAATACATACAGATGCAAAATCATATTGAATAGCTTCATCACAAATCTTAATAACATCTTGTTTTGTAGCATCAGCTTTTAAAATTGTATGATCGATATATTTATTATATTTCATCTTCTTCACCTCCTTCAAATATTTTATGAATAGCTTCTAAGGCAACATATTTATCTCCTGGATAAGGAACGTTACCAATAGAAGAAGCCATAAATTGTTCATGTCCTTTTCCTAAAATTAAAATAATATCTCCCCTATTGGCTATTTCTATAGCTTGTTCAATAGCTATTGAACGATCTTCAATAATCACACTAACAGGTTTTGTAATATATTTTTGAATATCTAAACATATATCTTCAATATCATCATCTCTATAATCTTCTGCAGTTAAAATCACTTGATCACAATATTCATTGGCTAACTTACCAATCTTTTCTCTTTTATTAACGTTTCTTCTTCCAGGAGCACCAAATACTGCAATAATACGACCAGAAGTTTTGACAGCTTTAGCAAATTTAAATATAAGTTCAAAGCTTTTAGCATGTTGACAATAGTCTACAATGACATGAAATGGATAATTGTGTTGTAATAATTCCATTCTGCCATCAATACCTTTAATATAGCTTAATGATTCAATAACTTGTTGTGGTGACATTTCTAAAGCTAATAATGTTGTCACAACTGCTAGTACATTAGAAACATTACATCTTCCAATTAATGGTAATGATATATGCCTAATTTCATCATGAATTTGTAAATCAAATTCACTATGATCAATATACAATTGAATATTTCTAGCCATAACATCACCATGATGTTCAATCCCATAAGTTAAGATATGACATTTTAAATCATCCTTAACCATATTATAAAATCTTACTTCATCTGTATTTAATATAGCATAGCCTTTTTCATTAACCAATTGAAATAATTTAGCTTTAGAAGACATTAAATGTTCCATTGTCCCATGAAAATCTAAATGTTCTTCATAAACATTCGTAAATATAGCAATATCAAAATGAACACTATCAACACGTTTTAAAGCCAAACCATGGCTAGATACTTCAAGTGTGACACCCTTAACATCATGTTTAACCATTTCATTTAATTTTTGATGTAAAAAGATAGATTCTGGTGTTGTATAAGGACATTGTTCTACGTAGCCATCATATTCAATACTATTTGTACCAATATATCCAGTTTTTAAGTAATGTGATAATATATCTTTAATCATTAATGCTACAACAGTCTTACCGCTTGATCCTGTAATCCCCATCACTGTCATCTTATAACTAGGATGATCATAAAACAAATCAGCGACTCTATTCAACTCATCCAATACATTATCAACTTTAATATAAACAATATCACGATGCTTATAAGCAATAGGCTTAGAATAAACAATACACTTTGCTCCCTGAAATATGGCATCTTCAATATATTTATGTCCATCAACACTTAAACCATCCACACAAAAGAAAATAGAATTCTTAACAACATATCTCGAATCACTATGAATCGACTCAATCTTATCATCTGCTTCAACATCAAATAACTCATTCAATCTTTTCACTTATCACACTTCCAATCAATTCTACATCATTTTGTTTATCAATATAAATCTTATAAATATGGCCTATAGCTTCTTCATCCAAATCAACATTCACCTTCAAATAATTAGAAGCATGTCCAACCATGTATTCTCCATGTCTTTCTTCAATTAAAACTTCAAGCGTTTTTCCTATTTGCAAAGAGGCAAACTCATATTGTAATTGATGTGATAAATCTAATAATCTTTTCACACGTTGTTTTTTGATATTGCCATCAACTTGATCTTTCATTTTAGCTGCAGGTGTACCACTACGAGGTGAATAAGGAAATACATGTAATTGATTAAAATGCATTGCTTTTATCCATTGATAAGTATTTTCAAAATCTTCATCTGTTTCCCCAGGAAAACCAACAATAACATCGGTTGTTACAGATAATGTTGGTAATTTTGTTTTTAATTCTATTAGTTTTTCACTGAATTCTTCAGTAGTATAATGTCTATTCATTCTTTTTAATGTTTTATTACATCCTGACTGAATCGGAATATGTAAATGATCAACGACAATAGGTGAAGAAGCAATTAAGTCAATAATACGATGATCAATTTGACTCATTTCTATGGAAGAAATTCGTAATCTTTTTAATCCCTTTACTTTAGTCGTCAAATCAACCAATAAATCATAAAAATCATAATCCTCAAAATCCAATCCATAACCTGCTGTATGAATTCCAGTTAAAACAATCTCTACAAATCCATGATCAACTAGCTTTTGTGCTTGTTGAAGTACACTATCTGGTTTTCTTGAACGTACTCTACCTCTTGCATAAGGAATAATACAATATGTACAATAATTATTACACCCATCTTGTATTTTCATAAATGCTCTTGTATTATGCAAATATCGATCAACATCCAAATCTTCAAATTCATTGACACTAGATATATCATCTACACGTACAATTGTTTTTCTATTTTGCATATATTCATGAACACATTCTACAATCTCATTTCTTCTAGAAGTTCCTAATATAATACTAACACCATCTATTTTTAATATATCATCTTTAGCTATTTGACTATAGCATCCAACAACACAAATAATAGCATCTTTATTTTGTTTAATCGCTTTTCTAATCATTTGTCTTGATTTGGAATCACCTGTATTGGTTACAGTACAAGTATTGATGACATAGACATCTGCTTTATCTTTAAAGTCAACATTTGTATATCCATCTAATGTAAATAGTTTCATCATGGCTTCTGATTCATAAGTATTAACTTTACATCCTAATGTTAAAAATGCTACTGTTTTCATAAAAATCCTTTCTATTTATATTTTTTTTGAATTTTATGATATGTTTTTTCACAAATCATATGGTTTTCATACATTAAATCTAAACATTCTCTATAAAGATATTCTTCTAAATATTTAGCAATTAATTGTACATTTTGAATATCGATAGTTGTATGAGAACATTTTTCATCTACTAAGATGACTTTATTTAATAATTTTTTTGTATCTTTCTTAAATATATATAATGCTTTTAATGGCTCATAATATAAATCAATATGTCGATCATCTTCATAAACATTTTTTAAAGATGTAAAATTTGTATGATATATAGATAATCCATACATTTTTGAAGGTGAGTCATGATTGACTTTATAGTTTTTGATATAATCACGATGTTGTTTTAGTTGTAATATTTGATAATCATGTGTATATCTTTGATTCACAAATGGTTCTAAATAAGGAATATAGATGTCAACCTGACTTGTTTCATCTATAAAATGTGGTGCATTATCTAGTATTTCCTGGATATCACTATTAAACATTTTTTGTTTTTCATCATAGTTTAAATAATCTAATAGATCATAATGTTCATTTAAAAACATTTCATATGTATTTTCTATCTTATTTTGTGTTTGTAAACCATTGTATATAATTTCATATTCAAATAAATCTAAATCTTTTTTAATTTTCAAATTCAATCCCATTGCTTTTAATTGACTTTCATGAGACATAATTTGATGATATAATTCTGTTTTATTTACATCTACCTTATCCCCAAAACGACTGAGATACTCAATAAAACCCATTTACTTCAACTCCCTACTATAACCTATCACACTTAACATATAAAGTGGTGCTGTTTCACTTCTTAATATTCTTTTTCCAAGTGAACAACTTATAATCCCTATCTTTTTCATTTCATCTATTTCAGTTTCATCAAAACCACCTTCTGGTCCTACAATGATTGTGATTGATTGATATTGACTATGAATAGCCTGATAAAAGCTATGATGTTCCCCTTGTTTAGCATCTTCTTCATAAGCAACAAGATTGATATCTGATAAATATTGTGATATATCTTTTAAATGAATAAGAGATGTTAATTCAGGTATATGATTGCGATAACTTTGTTCACTAGCTTCTTTTAGTATTTTATGATAACGTTCATATTTTTTAGAAAATGTCTTAGCATCTGTTTTAATAATTGATCTTCTTGATAATAAAGGTACAATTCTATTAACACCCAATTCTGTAGATTTCTGCAAAACAAATTCAAATTTATCATTTTTTGGTAAACTATAAATAAGTGTTATATCAACATCTAATTCATGATTTTCATCCAATTCTTTTTGTTTTTCTAAGATACCCTTATCCATATTAATAATCTTATATAAATAAACATGTTCATCATATAAACATATGACATCATCACCATCACGATAACGCATAACACGTTGCATATGTTTATGATTATAATCATCTATATAAATAAAATCATGATCAATACAACTTTGATCAATAAAATATCTTTGCACAGACATCACCCTAGCTATTTTAACATATAATTCAACAATTAAAAATAAAAATAACAGAATCATCTGTTATTTTTTATTACATGAGTATTATTTGTACCTCATGAACACCTGTAGCTTTTTGCACAAGTGTTTGATATTTATCAATTGCTTCTTTAGTACCCCAATGTTTATCTTTTAATGCTCCAATAACAATCGTCATATTTTTTCGATCGTTTTCACTAAGATAATCAGGATTATATTTGATAATCTGATTCACTAAACTATAGACAAAACAAGATATGATCATGCCTCTAGTAATATGATTATCTAAAATAAATGCATCGTTTTTACAGTATAGTGTATCAAAGTATTCTGGAGGTAAGCGAAATTTAGAAAATATATAGCTATATTCATTATCTAATATATCATTACCAATTGGGATACTTCCTAAAGTATTTAAGAATTCATAATTTAAATCTTGTCCTTTAAGTTTCAAGATTTGTTTTTTGGTTAGAAGAACTTTAGATTGAATTTCATTTACATGATCGTCTACATTAAGAGAAATAATATCTTTTTGATTTTTTTGAAATAATTTAGCAGAGGTTTTATAATAGCCAAATTCTAAGCATATCGTTTTATTCATAATCATTACATAAAAAGCAAGAATATATCTTGCTTATCTTTTAAATCCTTTTTTAAATTGATCAAATATAGAATCTTTTTTAGATGTTTTATTTCTCAATTTTTGATAAAGTTCTTTTTCATCACGAGATAATTTAGTAGGAATCTTAACATCTAATTTAACAAATTGATCACCATAAGATTCACTTCTTAAATCCTTAACACCTTTACCTTTTAAACGTAATGTTTTACCAGGTTGTGTGCCTTCAGGAACTTTTAAAGTAATATCACCATAAACAGTTGGTACATCAATTTCACAACCTAATGTTGCATCAACTGCTGAAATAGGTACAGTAATATAAATATTTTTACCATCACGTTCAAAATGAGAATGTGGTTTAACATAGATTTCTACATATAAATCACCATTTGGACCACCATTGCTACCACGATGTCCTTTACCTTGAACACGTAATTGTTGATGGGTATTAATACCAGCTGGAATATTTAATTCAACTGTAATATTTTTATTAATATAGCCATTTCCTTTACAATGTGGACATTTAACTTTAATTTGTTTACCAGTACCATTACAATCTGGACATGTTGTTTGATTGACGAATGTACCAAATGCAGAACGTTGTTGCGTACGAATGGTTCCAGTTCCACCACAACGAGAACATGTTTGAACATCATTAGGTGTTTTAGCTCCTGTACCATGGCAATGAGAACATTGTTCATCGAAATTGATTTTGATTTCTGTTTTCTTACCTTTAATGGCATCCATAAAATCAATGTCCAATTGTACATAACGATCTTCACCACGTGTTGGACCAGTCCTTCTTTGACGTTGACTTCCTCCACCAAAGAAAGATCCAAATATATCTCCTAAATCAACATCTTCAAAACCACTGAATCCACCATTGAAACCACCGCCAAAGCCACCGCTTTGATCAAATGCAGCATGACCATATCTATCATAGGCTGCTTTCTTATTTTCATCAGATAAGACATCATAAGCTTCCTGAACTTCTTTAAATTTTTCTTCAGCTCCTGGTTCTTTATTAACATCAGGGTGATATTTTTTAGCTAACTTACGATAGCTACGTTTAATTTCATCTGCACTAGCATTTTTATCAACACCTAGTACTTCATAATAGTCTCTCTTTTCAGCCATATTTTCACCTCTTTATATAATATTTAGAAAACCAAGGTTAACCCTTGGTTTTCTAGATTAGTTCTTTTCAGTAAAATCTGCATCTACAACATCATCATCGTTATTTGAAGAAGTTGTATCACCAGGATTTGTATCTTGACTTTGTTGATATTGATAAGCAGCCATTTGTTGAGCCATTTGTTCTAATTCACTCATCTTAGATTCAAGTGTAGCCATATCATTAGCATCTAAAGCCTGTTTTAATTCATCTCTTAAAGCAGTTGCTTGTTGTTTTTGATTATCATCGATCTTATCACCTTGTTCAGCTAATGCTTTATCAATTTCGTTAATCATTTGTTCAGCTTTATTCTTTGCTTCAATATCTTTACGTTTCTTTTCATCTTCAGCTTTATTAGCTTCAGCTTCTTTAACCATTCTATCAATTTCTTCATCACTTAAACCAGTAGAGTTTTGAATTGTAATTGATTGTTCTTTTTGCGTCTTCATATCTTTAGCCTTAACATTAACGATACCATTAACATCAATACTGAAAGTAACTTCAATTTGTGGTACACCACGAGGTGCAGGTTCAATACCATCTAATTTGAATAAACCTAATTGTTTATTATCTTTAGCCATTGATCTTTCACCTTGCAATACATTGATATCAACAGCTGGTTGATTATCTGCAGCAGTAGAGAAGATTTGAGATTTTGTAGTTGGGATAGTTGTATTTCTTTCAATTAAGACAGTCATAACACCACCCATAGTTTCAATACCTAATGATAAAGGTGTAACATCTAATAAGACGATATCCTTAACATCACCAGAAATAACGCCACCTTGAATTGAAGCACCCATAGATACAACTTCATCAGGGTTAACTGATTTATTTGGTTCTTTTCCTAATAATCTCTTAACACTATCTTGTACAGCAATAATACGAGTAGAACCACCAACTAATAAGACTTGGTCTAATTCACTAGGACTCATACCTGCATCTTTTAATGCTTGTCTTACAGGTCCTTCAGTACGTGTGATTAAATCTCTAGTTAATTCATCAAATTTAGCTCTTGTTAAAGTTAATTCTAAGTGTAATGGTCCACTAGCTCCTGCAGAAATAAATGGTAATGAAATTTGAGTTTGCATCATACCTGATAAATCTTTCTTAGCTTTTTCTGCAGCTTCTTTAACACGTTGCATAGCCATATTATCAGTACTTAAATCAACACCATTTTCTTTCTTAAATTCAGCAACAATCCAATCCATAATCTTTTGATCGAAATCATCGCCACCTAAACGGTTATCACCAGCAGTAGCCAATACTTCAAACATACCATCAGTTAAGTCTAAGATAGATACGTCAAATGTTCCTCCACCTAAGTCATAAACCAATACTTTTTGTTCTTTATCCACTTTGTCAATACCAAATGCTAAAGCTGCAGCAGTTGGTTCGTTAATAATACGTTCAACTTCTAATCCTGCAATCTTACCAGCATCTTTAGTTGCTTGACGTTGAGCATCATTGAAATATGCAGGAACTGTGATAATGGCTTTAGTAACTGATTCACCTAAATAAGCTTCAGCTGTAGCTTTTAAATTTTGTAAGATCATAGCTGAAATTTCTTGAGGTGTATAATCCTTACCATTAACGCTTACTTTATAATTTGTACCCATATGTCTCTTGATAGACATAACTGTATCTTTGTTAGTAACAGCTTGACGTTTTGCAGCTTCACCAACAACAATTTCACCATTTTTAAATGATACAACAGATGGTGTAGTTCTTGCTCCTTCAGGATTAGCAATGACTTTAGCTTCACCATTTTCCATAACACTGACACATGAATTTGTTGTACCTAAATCAATACCAATAATTTTATTACCCATAATATTTTATCCTCCTATATATTTATTCATTTACTTTTACTAAGCTCGCACGAATCACGCGATCTTTCAACTTGTAACCTTTTTGAAGATCTTGAACTACGATATTATGACCATAATTTTCATCATTGCAAGTCATTACTGCTTGATGGAAATTAGGATCAAATTCTTTACCTTCAGCTTCAATCACTTCAACACCATTTTTCTTTAAAATAGCCATTAATTGATCAAAAATCATTTGATAACCTTTCAAGAAAGTAGCTACCTCATCACTTGGATTTTCAACATTCAAAGAACGTTCGAAATTATCCAATACAGGAAGCAATTCTTCAATAAAAGACTGCATCATATATTTCATAGAATTTTGATGTTCTTTTTCTAATCTCTTCTTAGAATTCTCCATATCTGCAAACACTTTATAATAATCAGTCTTCCATGTATTAACTTCTTCTTTTAGTTTAGCCAATTCCTTTTCATAAGATTCATCACTTGTCTCTTCAACTTCTTCAGATTCAGTTGTTTCTTCTACAACTTCTTCAGCCTCTACAACTTCTTCCTCAGTTTTCTTTTCTTCTGCCATTCTTTCACCTCTTTACTCATCATCTTCTTCATCTTCATAGTTTAAAATGACATTTTCCAAACTTTCAGATATATACTCAACCAAAGAAACAACCTTCTCATAAGGCATCCTAGTAGGCCCTATAACAGAAATTGATCCTTTAGACTCTTTGCCTGTTTTAAATGAAGCAGATATCACAGATACATCATTCAATTCTTCAATTGGTGCATCACTACCAATCCTAACCGTAACACCTTCTTCTAACTTTGGTGGCTCTAAATTCTTCCATGACTCTGATTTTTCAAAAGCTGTTACTAGTTTTCTAAGCTTATTAACATCATTATATTCAGGTTGATAAGCTAAGTTATCCCTACCAGAGAAATAAACATTATTTGTTGCAAATTTCATAAAAGCCTCTAAAAAAGCATTAAACAAAACTTCATGTTCTTTAACTTTAACTTGTAAAACTGGTTTTACATCTTTTTCCAAACGATATGCCACTTGATTAATTGGTGTACCATCTAATAATTCATTCATTACATTAACACAGCTTGTTAAATCGTCCCTATAAGCATTATTCTTAATATTGAAATTCCTGTTTTCCACATGTCCTTTATCCGTTACAATAATAGCTGTAACGCTATGTTGAGACAATGGAACAAGTGTAATATTTTGTAAATGCTCATAAGATGAATCAGGCCCTAATGCAACTGTTGTCAGATGCGTTAATTCACTTAAAATCTGACAGCTTTCCTGAATAATTTCATTTAAGGAACGATGCTTCTCACCAAGAATTGTACTGACTTGATATTTAACATCTTCATCAACACTTGGCTGCATCAAGGTATCAACATAAAATCGATAACCTTTTGTCGAAGGAATACGTCCAGACGAAGTATGCGTCTTTTCTAAATATCCATTTTCTTCAAGGAAAGACATCTCATTTCTAATTGTTGCACTTGAATAAGGCAAATCATATTTAGTCATCAACATCTTCGAACCAACCGGTTCAGCTGTGGCAATAAACTCTTCAACAATACATTTCAATATCAGTAATTGTCTAGCGGTTAGCATACTCCAGCCTCCTTTTAGCACTCTTTTTATCTTTGTGCTAACTACATTATACTCATGTTTTTAGCACTGTCAACACTTTTGTGCTAAATATTTTATGAATTTTTAACTAATCCTGAAAATATGAAAAAGACATCACATAAGATGCCTTATTAACGGTATATTCAATATCCAATAAGCTATTTCGAGAGAGTCAAAAAGAAATAGCTTACTGTATTAAATCTTTAAATATTGAATAATATCATTTTGTTCTTGTATGAAATATACTTGTTTGATTGCTTTGGTTAATGCTTTAAAACTTGCTTTAACTATATAACTATCAACATTAGGTGAAATACTATCAAATCTTTCGTTTAGCGAATCTCTTAATTCATCAGCTAGTAAATTTGTTAATGCATTTTGACCTTGCTGATAGCTCTCAGCTTTCTCTCTAGCCAAATCTTCTCTAAGTGATTTTTGTTGGTAATCTCTTTGCATCATTTTTAAAATGCTCAATTCATCATTACAATATGTTTTCATAAAAGACATCAGCTCCTTAACTAATGTGTGTGGTTCCATAAACATATAGGGATGTTCATGAACTAATAAATAGCAAAACTGTTCAAAGAATGATAAATCATTTCTTCCATTAACATTATCATCAATTCTTTCTAGTGTATATATGGTCGATTTTAACTTATTACCTCGATATGGATATTTCGTACTTTCAACAGTTTTATAAAAATCATCTTTAAAACCATTAAAATCTCTTATCGGTGAATTAAGATAGTATATTCCCTGGTAACATTGTTTAATATCCTTATAAGCTCCACCACGTTTGATTTGATCTAAAACCATACTATCACCATAAGCATTAATCTTAATCATGACTTCTTTATCAATTTTATAATTATAAAACTCATGATTATAATAGCATCCCAAATTATCTTTAGCACTAAAATCTGCTTCCATGCGTTTACTATCATATTTTAAAGTCATAAAATTATCATCTAAAATATCAATATGAGTAATTTTTCTCTTAGATAAATTCTGACTTAACTCAAAAACAATATCTGGATACAAAATCATAACACAATGTAGATATATATCACTACGATATCTTACATCCATACCATGCTTTTTTATAAGTTTTTGATGAATAGGATAAAATTCACGCATATACTTCATACAATACTCATTTAATTCTACCTTCATAATGAACCCTCCTATTATTTATATACGCTCAAAATAAGCCATTTTTCTTTTTTTATTTTGATTTTTTTAAAAAAATTTATAGGAGTTTTCTTTATGCTATTATTATAGCATATATAATTCACATTATGCAACTATATTTTAGACTTATTGAAATAATTAAACTATATTCAATGATAAAGACATCATTTCTGATGCCTTTGTTAAAAAGATGTACAATAAGCTATTTTATTTTGTCTTTATAAATTGCCTTTTTAATTATATTTTCAATAATATAAGATAAATCATCTTTAGCTTTTAAATTAATTACAGAATCATGAGAAGAACGATATTTGTTAATCATTTCTTTAACTTTTTTTATTTCTTCAATAGCTATATCAAATGCTTGTTGATAAGTGTATTGTATTTCATAGGATTTAATTTGTTTTAAAAATAAACTATCAATATCATTTAATGTCATTGCTTCTTTAAAAGAATGACCTTCTAGTAATGATGTAATCATGATTCTAAAACGAATGATATGGGATAGGCATTTAGCATCATAATATCCATTTTTAAAACCTCTTTTATAGTATGTTTGCATCATACCTTGAATGGCAGATAAGAGACGATCAAAGTTCATGAATGATAATTCATGACGTATTGATTGGATTTGTTGATAATAGGATTGATATTGTGGATTGATGATATAATAATCAGTATTAATTAGTTCAATATAGGTTGGATTGGCTTTATAACCTAAATTCCCATGAAAAAATTACATTATATTTTATAAAATGCAAAAAAAGTTTGATAAATTCATAACTATTTTGCATTTTTATATTGACTTTTTTATT
>JAJQFG010000115.1 GCA_021201315.1 Erysipelotrichaceae bacterium | reverse complement strand
TATAAATTATTTTTGATAATTTCATGGATATTTATAAAAATAGGTTGATTTAATCAATATTATTTTAGCTTTGAAGATGATAATTTCATATTAAATAAAAAATTTTTCTGAACTTGATTCGAAATCGGTGGAGGGGTTATACTTAATAAATGTATTTACATGAATATTTGTACTGAAGAGGGGGAATAATATGTATTTTAGTGATAAATTGTCGTTATTTATGAAACAAAGAAATATGCGTATTGTTGATCTTGCTAAACTTGTTGATATAAAAAGACCTAATGTTTACAAGATTGTTAATGGTACAAGAAATCTTGCAGATAAAAGCTATGTTAAACAATTTTCTGATGCACTGCAATTAACTAAAGATGAAACGAATGAATTATATATTGCGTATGAAATAGACAAAGTTGGGAGTTATGTTTACTTTCGCAGGGATAAAGTTGAAGAAATTTTGAAATTATCAATATACTGGGATAACAAAAGTACTTTTAGCATTGATAAAGAAGACATAGAATTAGATGATCAAACATATAAATATTATCATGGTGAACATACTATTAATTCTATATTAAGTCATATACTAGCTATTGAGACTAGAAATGAAGAACCACAAATAAAAATATATTGTCAACCAGACAACAAATACCTATTGAATACTATTCAATTTCTTGGAAATCTTAATCCTAATCTTAAAATCACTCATTTATTTGGATTAGATAATTCTACAGCTAAAATAGAAAACGAATATTATAATCTTGATTATTTATTAAATCTCTGTCCTATAATAGTAAGTTCTATAAATTACACACCTTACTATTATCGTACATCCATACCATTCACAAATCATAATTCACTTTTTTCCAATATGATTATAACTAATGATTATGTTTTGTTATTCACAAATGATTATCAAGAAGCATTGCTTTATAATGATAAAGATATTATTAAAATTCATGATGATTTCTATCAAAAAGATGAATTTATAAAATACTATGCATCGATTATACAAATGCAACAACAATATCTAAAAAATAACCAAGGAAGCACATATTATTACTTCACATTACAAGGACTTCAATATTTTTGCGATACTGGTTATTTTCATGATTTGCCACAATCACTCATAGATCCACTAACAAGCGAAGAAATTCTAATTATTACTAAAAGATGGAGAGAATTTGTTAATGAATATCCTTATGTAATAATGTTGGATATACCAGCATTTCCAGCTAATAGTACTTTAACAATCACATTTGATAATGGTCATTTATTGTTTACGTGTATTAATGCCAAAGGAATTCCAGTTAGTGTTAAACTTAATGAAACTAGTATTTATGTTGCATTTGAAGATTATTTTCACCATGTTATAGATAATCATACTATATCTAAGAATGAAGCAGTTAGGATTATTGATGAGTACATAGCTAAAATCGAAAAAAACTTGTCTAATTTTTTGATACATCATTATTGAGATATCAATTATGATAAAATTTCTATGTAATATTATTTTTATTACTGATTTAAAGCAATAAAGGAATTTGGAAATCATTATATAATAAATGGGAAGGTATCAAATGAAGCGTCAATATTAAAATAATTATATTTCCAAATTCCAGTTTGTTTTATATTGTTAGAGAGGAGAAGAAAATGAAGAAGTTATTAAAAATTGTACTAACCATCTTTATGGCAATGGCTTTAGCAATTCAATTACCTGTGAATTTAGTTTCACTTGTAAGTGCAGAAGATGAAGAAACAAATGATTTTGAATTGGTTTGTACTCAAACAACTCTTTATTTAGGATCATCACCAGATTTTGGATACGTTTATATAAACACAGAAATTGATGATTATGATGAAGACTATGTTTTGAGTAAAGAAGGAATTATAACGCAACCTGAATATTTAGATGATGCTTTGCGTTTTGAGGCAATTAGTGAGGGAACTGTTACAATTACTGCAATTGTTACAGTTGATGATGAAGTGGTATTTGAAGACTCAGTTGAAATAACAGTAGTCAATTATCTTGATGTTATAGCTGATAATTCAATAGAAGATCCAAACAATAGTGATTGCTATTTTGTTTATGATGTTTTAAGTGAAGAGGATAAAACTATTGAAATAACTGAATATTATAATTCTGAAGAAGATAGTTGCCCTGTAACTATAAAAATTCCTAGCACAATCAATGGATACACAGTTGTAAGTATTGGAGAAGGTTCTTTTATAGGATATGGTGATGCATGGACTATTACAATTCCTGATACCGTTACAAATATAGGATATTGGGCTTTTATAGACTGTTATTCTTCTACTACAATAACTGTTCCAGCAAGTGTTACAAGTATGGCTGATGAAGTATTCGGATGTCCTATGTTAAATGTTTATTCTAATTCATATGCATTACAATATGCTATTGATAAAAACATAGACTATACGATTATTGATGATGATTCTGATAATAATGATGCTGAAAAAACAGAAAAAACATTTTATATTGATTGCAATGGTATACATGCTTCTGCATCTTATTCATTAAGTGAGTTATTAACTGCTGATGAATTAAATAGTGATTCATATATCGAATTTATTTTATCAGTTGCAGATGCTAATGATACAGTTACTGATGAAGAAATGGCTATTATTGAAAGTAAATTAGGTGAATATATAGGTATTCAATATTTAGATATTGATCTAACAAAGAATGTTGATGGTGTTTTAAGTGATATTACTAGTACTTCTGGTAAGATTAGTGTTATTGTTGATATTCCAGATACTTTAATAGAAACAGTAGGAGATACTAGTGGTAAATATGTTGTTGTACGTTTACATGATGGTGTAGTTGAAATATTAGAAGATTTAGATAACGATGACGATAAAGTTACTTTTGCTACTGATAAATTCTCTACATATGCTATAGCTTTTGTAGAAACAACAGTTACTACAAGTTCTACTGATGATACGACAACTACTACAAATTCAGAAAGTACTACATCTACAGTATCAAATGTTCAAACAAGTGACGAATCACAATTAGTAGCTTATACATTACTTGGTGGCATTGCTTTATTAGGTATATATTGTACAAGAAAGAAAAAATATAACTAGTATATTAGAGCTTCAAAATT
>JAJQFG010000001.1 GCA_021201315.1 Erysipelotrichaceae bacterium | reverse complement strand
GGGTAACCAAAATTTTTCCGGGTGCCGTAAATTTATACTAATCTTTCCGGGAAAACTTTCCGGGTATGAAATTTTTAACTTTCCGGGTCAAAAATCATAGGATATGAATATAGACAATAAGGGAGCTGGTTTATGTAAACCAGCTCCCTTTTCCTTTCAAACTTTTATATAATAATAGTGTCGGCTATTATAAATTGTATTTTGAAAGGAGGAGTGATTATTCATCACATGGATAATTTTATCAAAGAATTAATTGGTTTGGAAGATGATACCAATATTATTATTAAAGATTTTAGAACTGAAGGTAAAGAAAAGATTATAACTGTTGAATATAAACTTATCGAAATTTACTGTCAAAAATGTGGTACACGCATGCATGTCAAAGAAATTTATAAGCGTCGTGTTAAGCACAATATTCTACAGGAGGGACATCTGCTGGTCATTGAATATTATCAAAGGTCATGGGTTTGTCCAAACTGTAAACAAAGATATACTCCACATGTTTCTTTTGTTGATAAACATAAGCAGATATCCAATTATGTTACTTATTATTCTGTTGTCAAACTGACTGATCTTACACGTTCAGTTTCTTCAGTTGCTGATGATTTTGGTATTAGTGACACTCAACTTCACACCCTTTTTCTTCAGCACATTGATATGCGAAGACTTCCTCTTTCAGAAGTTATTATGATTGATGAAGTTTATACCAATTTTAGCTATGACTGTAAATATTCTCTTGTTATCATGGATTTCTTCACTCAGGAGGTTATTGATATTCTTCCTTCAAGACGTGAAAAATACACAAACCAGTATTTTACATCTCTTCCTATTGAAGAAAGAAATAATGTGAAATATGTCATCAGTGATATGTATGAACCCTATCTCAACTACATGAATCGTTATTTCCTTCATGCTGAGACAGCTGTGGATTCGTTTCATGTGATTGAATGGATTCTTAATAAAATAAAGGTTTACATGAATGCTCTGGCACGCAAATATGCTGATGATAAGGATCCTAATACAAATAAAAGATCAGATGAATACTATCTTCTAAAAAAGAAGAGATGGATTATGCTGAAAAACGAGGATAATATCATAGATATTGATATGCCCAAAAGAATTGATCCTCATTTTCATTGCTATATGACTACCCAGTCCTACAGAGAAAAGTTCTTTGCTATTGATCCTAAGCTTAAAACTATTCATGAACTCAAAGAAAAATATGTCACTTTCAATAATAAGGAAAGAGAAAATAATGAGGGCATTGAAGAGGAACTTGATCAGCTTATTGAATTGTATGCTGCTTCCAATATTGATATGTTTGTTGAATTTGCAGGTCTTCTGAAAGATAAGAAAGCCGAAATAATTCATTCATTTGTTGTTTTGCCTTCACTTGGCAAGACTGTTCGTTTATCCAATGGTGCAATTGAATCATTCAATCGCAAACCAAAGGATCTTAAAAGACTGGCCAGAGGCTTTACTAATTTTGAGTTTTTCAAGCAGAGAATTCTGTTTAGTGAAAGAGCCACTAAGGTTTTTCAGGCCATTCCTAAGCCTTTGAAAGAAGTCAAAACCAAAACAGGAAGGAAGCGTGGTAAGTATAATAAAAAGAAATAATGCTAAATGATGAAATGTGAATGAAATTTAAAATATACGATACGATTGAAAATAGCTGACGGAAATACTATAAACGGAGGAATTTTTAATGTTTGATATTGATGATATTTTATATGATTCTGATGGTAAAAATCCGTATGGGTTACATGATGATTTTGGAAATCCATTATCCGAAAAAGAAACTATTACTTATTTTAATGATATTGATTTGACTGATTTTGAGCTTTACCTTCTGAATGAGTACATTCTTGAAGATAAATCTCATACCTTTTACGATAATCCCTGGCTTCATTACAATAAGAATGGTAAACCATCTAATTTTGTTGAATACCTTAGATATAAGAATGATCTGATTAATAAACGTCTATCAATAAGCACTAGCTTCATTATTCATATTGATGATGAACCATTAATGGTAAAAATTAAGCGTATCTCTAAATTTGAAGGATATGCTGGATTCTGTATTGTTTATAATCAACATAGATTTTATACATTTGCCGGGCTTACAGATAACGGTCTGTGGATCTGTTTTCCCTATCACCATAAGGCTGCTGAATTAATACGTATTGATGATGTTGAATGTAATAAGAATAAATTGTTTGAGCTGTTTGGTAATATGAAATCTGCAGTAGTAATTGCACAGTCTATTGTAAAGCTTAAGAACATTATTTTTCGTTCAAGTATATCTAATTTATAGATTGGTGGGATTTTTAATGTTTGACGCAAAGAGACTACTGAAATGCAGTAATAAATACAATTCGTATAGACTATCCTATGATAATGGCTTGCCGTTATCAACTGAAGATACTGTGAATTATTTTATGGAAATAGGGCTTACAAATGATGAACTTGAAAAACTGAATGCTTATATTCTTGAAGATACAAATCATTCGTTTTATGATTTTCCAGAAACAGATTATGAGGATTATCTGGGCTATGATTATTTTGATATGCTGTATCCAGGTAATTATGTATCCTGCATGAGATATAGTTCACTCCTGATTAGTGAATATTCTGAAACAAAGATATTTTACTTTACACGTCCTTATCATGAGGATATAAACAGTACTGCCCGCTGGAATATTAAAATAACAGGTATAAGAGACTTTGGCAGCTATATTAAATTCAGCATTTATTGTAAAAACAACTGGATTGATGTTTATACAGGTTTAAATGATTATGGGTTATTAGTTTCTTTCCCTGAGATGGGAAAAGCTACTATGTTAAGTCTAAACAAAGATTATGAATGGAATTATAATCAATTGTTTAATCTACTTAAAGATGGTGTCTATGCTGATTCAATAGCTGAAGCTATTTTATATCTTGAAGATTTAATTCATTCAACATATGATAATTATGACTAAATGATTAATGGTCAGTATTGAGTATTTTATATACTCTTTACTGACCATTTCTATTGATTAAAATACCCGGAAAGTTTGATTTATTACACCCGGAAAGTTATTATCTACTAAAAAAATTCCGAGTAAAAATTAGATTTTACCCGGAAAAATTTTGGTTACCC
>JAJQFG010000006.1 GCA_021201315.1 Erysipelotrichaceae bacterium | reverse complement strand
AGCAAATTGTGCTTTTATATTTTTGACAAGTGAATCAGATGGTCTAGCATAAAAAGTAAACTCACAACATAACCTGACATCACTGCAAAATCATTTTGTACAACACTTTCAACATAACCCAACTTCGATAACATATTCACTAAAACAATCGGTTCAATAAAATTATATGAAGAATGTAATAACCTCGAACCAGTTAATGGCAAAGCAATATTCATCATATCTTTCCATATAAAATTTTTTTTAATATAATCAATATCATGATATCTAATATGAATCTTTCGATGCAAACAAACATATAAATAAACAATCGAAGCTAATTCTCCAATACTCATAGACAAAATCGCAATACCAACTAAAAAACAAATATCCAAATCCTTAAATATCCAAATCAATATCACACTAAAAACAATTCTCGAACTCTCTTCTAAAAATGACGCTATCGCTAAAGCACCAACACTCTCTCTTCCTAAATAATAATTCTTTATAATACCACTAATTCCAACTAATGGAATAAAAGGAATCATGCATAATAAGGGAAAATAAGCCTTAGGCTGTTTTAATAAATTATCAGCAATCAAATGGCTAAACAAAAACAAAGATAAAACTATCAATAAACATGAACAACCACATATTAATAATGCTGATATAATCACTTTTTTATTACGATACTTTGGATGTGATACCAATCTAAAAACTGCTGAAGGTATAGAAAACTGAGCTAGTGTAATACATAATGATAAGGTAGGTATGACTAAAATATATAATGCCATACCTTCATCATTAAGCATTCTTGAAAGAATCATACGATTCATTAAGGAAAACAATTTTGAGATTAATGTGGTACTACTTAAGATGATAAATGAATTAATCAATTTTCTTTTCATAAAACACTTCCTTTATGATTTTATTTCCTTTATAATAGATATGTTGAACAAACGAGAAATATGATGGGAAGTGTTTTTAAATGGATATAAATCTTAAAGAGAAATTGCCTTTAGATATTTTGTTTTTATTTCGTATAAAGGCCAATGAATTTAAGAAGCAGGGAATACAAGAAGTAGATGTCAATGATATTAGAGAATATCTTTTTTTGACGAAATGGAAGAATTTAGAGAGTATTTCGATGTGTGATTTGATAGATGATATTATGTCATTACAGTTTTCAGAGGTTTTTGATTATTTGAAGGTGAAGGTTATTAAAGAAGCATCACATATGAATTTAGAAGATTTTGAGGATTTAATAGCGAAATAGTATGAAGTACCAAATTAAAGAATTAAAACAATATAAAAATATACAAAATAAGTATGGTATTAACTCTTTACTTGCGAAGATATTGGATGCCCATAATTATGATGAAAAGACTTTAAAGGATTTTTTGAATCCTAGGCTGATTTATCATGATTTTTCTTTGTTTTTAGAGGCTGATATGACTTTAGATAGGATTCATGAAGCTATTGAAAATAATGAGAAGATATGTATTTATGGTGATTATGATTGTGATGGTATTTTAGCGACAGCAATATTGGTTGAGGCTTTTAAGGAATTAGGTGCGCAAGTTGGTTATCATATACCTAATCGTTATAGTGATGGTTATGGTTTGAATGTTGATAGGGTTAAGCAAATTGCACAAAAGGGTTATACTTTAATTATTACGGTTGATAATGGGGTGAAAGCTTTTGAGGCTGTAGAAATGGCTAATGAATTGGGTGTGGATGTGATTATTACAGATCACCATCAAATGGATATGGATTTACCTGATGCTTGTGCAGTGATTCATACAAAGATTTCACCAGATTATCCTTTTAAGGAAATATCAGGTGGTTTTGTAGCCTATAAATTAGCGAGTGCCTTATTAGGCCATCAAGATAAATATTTGTATTCATTAGCTGCTATAACAACTATATCAGATATGATGCCCTTACTAGATGAAAATAGGTCATTAGTAAAACGTGGCTTAATATTTATGAGTGAAGAAAAATATCCACAATTAGAATTATTATTAGGAGAAAATCAAAAATATAGTTCTACTTCAATTAGTTTTATGATAGCTCCTAAAATTAATTCTTTTGGAAGATTACCTGAAATATGTAATCCAAATAATTTAGTAAAATACTTCTTAAAAGATGCATCTAAAGAACTACTCATGAAAATTTCAACACTAGCAACTCAAATCAACGATAAACGTAAATCCATGACAACCCAACAATACAATTTGACCAAAGAGGCTATCAATGATAACTATCTCTATTTTGCCTCTTCAAAGGTTCATGAAGGATTAATCGGACTTATTGCTTCTAGATATACAAGAAAATATGAAAGACCTAGTTTTGTAATGCACTATGATGAAGAAAGTCATATATACAAAGGTAGTGCAAGAAGTGTTGATGGCTTCTCTTTGCATGAATTCTTTATGCAGCATCAGGATTTATTAGAAACTTTTGGTGGTCATGACAAAGCAGGAGGATTTAGTGTTAGCGAGGAACATTATGATGATTTAAATCAAGCGATTGAAAAAAGCTTAAGTAATATTACTTTAAATTCTATTAAGGAAGTCATATTACTAGATGAAAACGATTTAACCATTCATAATATAGAATCATTATCACGCTTAGAACCATTTGGTCAAGAAAACGAAGTACCACTATTTATTTTAAAAAATGTACCAATCAAACGTATGTATTTACTAAGTGAAGGTAAACATCTTAAAATGGATATTTCATTTCAGAATATACTTATTTATGCTTTATATTTCCACCATGGTAAAGATCTAGAAGCAATTGAAGCTAAAGATCAAGTTAATATTATAGGTACTTTAGAAGTCAATGAATTTAGAAATACTAAAAACATTAACTTCATGATTAAAGATATTATATAAGATATGCAGATAAACTGTATATCTTTTTCTTTACAAAAACAAATATTTGCTTATAATAAATTTGGAAGGATTGATAGTATGTGTAATTTAAGTGAATATAATCAGCATTTAACCTATATGGAAGTTTTGGAAGCTTTAACAGAAAACTTGTCATTATCGTTAGATGATGCAATGAACGCAGCAGGTATTCCAGAAGATTTTAGATCAACAATCTATGAAAGATTTGAAGAAAAAGCAGCTATAAAAGCTAATGGAGGATATACGGTTTAACCGTATATCCTTTTATAATTATTCTTTACATTACGCAAATAATGTTGTATAATTGTGTAGAAAGAGAAAAGGTAATATTGTATTGCTTCATTTTGAGATAAAGATATGGAAAAATTAAAATGGAGGAACTATTCATTATGAAGCAAAATGTAATAGCAGATGAATTAGATAAAGGTGAAGCTCATTATGATGAGCATTGTAAAAATATCTTATCACAACCACAGATTTTAGCATATTTCATCATCAATTGTTTTAAAGAATTTGAGGGTGCAAATTACGCGGCAATTGTTGATGCATGTAAAAAATATCCAATAATTACTGGTAAAGAGGATAACAGATTTAGTGGCTCAAAAGTGATTTATGATGTTTTTGCACATTTGACTTTATCTAATAATGATAGTAATGATCTAACTGCGTTTTTTAATGGGGAATTGCAAAATAAAAGCAATCCTGGTTATCCTATTCCTAAGCGTGGCCATTACTATCAAAGTTATGTCGAAGTAGGCCAAAAAGGTGAAGTGTTCACAAACAGTGATTATCAACTCATCCAAAAAGTTTATGCTTTTTGGATTGTAATGGATCATCCATTATATATGGATGGAGTCATCAATCGTATCAGAAATTATGATGAACCATTAGGAAAAGAATATCATTTTCCACTTGGTCATTACGATGATCGAGAACTTGTATTATTATATCCAAAAAAAGATTATGATTATGAAGGAGATTTAGGCAATCACTATGAACATGCATTAGCCTTTGCACATTTATTATTTTCTAAAGATATCGATATTGAAGTCAAAAAGTATTATTTAACTAAAAGATTTGGTATTGAATTGTATGATGAGTTAGAAAAGGAGTTTGATAGTATGTGTGGTTTAAGTAAAATCAATCGTCATTTAACTTATATGGAAGTTTTGGAAAGTATTATACAAAATACATCATGGTCATTGAATAAAGCTATGGATATAGCAGGTATTCCAGAAGATTTTAGACCAACAATCTATGAAAGATTTGAAGAATTAGAAGCTATAAAAGCTAATGGAGGATATACGGTTTAACCGTATATCCTTTTTAAATATATTGATATTATCTACTTTTTTCTTTATAATCATAATTATAGAAAGTTTGGTGAAGATATGAAATATGTTAGAAAGCTTGTAGATAATTATTGTGTCATGGATTTAGAAACAACAGGATTATCACCATATAAGAATGATATTATTGAAATATGTTTATTAAGAATAAGAAATAATCAAATAGTTGATCAATATGTTCAATTAGTAAATCCTGGATATAAAGTTAGTTCTTTTATCACAAATCTTACTGGTATAACCAATAAAATGTTAAAAGATCAACCAAAATTGGATACAGTAAAAAAAGAAGTTGTTGCTTTTATGGGTCAAGATATTATTGTAGGTCATAATACAAAATTTGATGTTAGATTCTTACAAGTTGGTTTTAATGAGACTTTTGATAATGAATATGTTGATACACTTCAATACAGTAGAAAACTATATCCAGAGTTATCACATCATTCTTTATCTGATATGTCAGATTACTTAAATCTATCAAAAAATACGCATAGAGCTTTGGATGATTGTGTTTGTACTAAAGAGTTATATGATTGTATTAAGGATAAAATGGTATAAGACAAGTGTTACTATCAATCAATATTCATCAATAAAAATTAAAAAAGGAGTCAATTATGTCAATAACAGAAATCAAAATATTAAACATCTTATGTTTTCAAAGACAATATAAGAAAAATAGAAGATTAGAAAACGATGGAATCTCTATCAAATTCAATGATGGTATCAATGTCATACTAGGTTCAACTGGTACAGGAAAAACATCTATATTAAAACTATTATATGCTTCATTATATTGGTCCCAAGAAGAAAATAGGAACTGTGTTAGAAATCTATCTTCTTATTTTTCAAGTTCTATTGATAATGATGATTTATTAAGAAACATTTATCATCGAGATCAATATAGTAGCTATAAAGTAAAAAGTGATAAATGTGAATTTGTATATTCGTCATTAGGAGAGAGAGGGGTCTATAGTTTTAAACAATGGGTAGGATTAAATATACCCGCCATATATATTCCTAGTGATGAAATGCTATCCAACTCTAAATCTTTTTTCAATATTACAAGCGAGGATCAAATACCTTATGATGCTACGCAAAATGATATTATTATTAATGCTTCTTTTCCAGAAGCTGATAATTTATCATTTAAAACATTAAGTATATTAAATAAATTTGATAACATATTGAAAAGTAAAGTTATATTTGAGGATGATGAATTCTTTTTTGAAACTGAAGGTGGTAGAAAAGTTCCATTCATTTTTGAATCAACTGCTACAAAGAAGTTTGGTTTATTATCAAAGTTATTAAGAAATGGTTTTTTAGAACCTGGTAGTGTTTTATTATGGGATGAACCTGAAAATGGTATTCATCCAGAGTTGTTTCCTTTTTTGGCAGATATTTTATTAGATTTAGAAGATAATGATGTTCAAGTTTTTATAACAACTAATAGTTATTCACTTGCTAAACAATTAGAGTTACGTAGAATTCATAGAGATCGTGTGAGATACTATAATTTATATCGTGGTCAAGTTGTAGTATCTTCTACAGATACCGAGAAGAAAGAATCTGTTATTCTTTGTCAATCATCTTATTATTTTAATAAGATAAATAATAATCAATTAATTATTGCTAAAAATAATTTATTAGATTTGATTGATTTAAGAGAAGGATATTATTGATAATATGAAACAAAAAATATTCTATTATTTAAAAATATTTATTGCTATTGTATTAATTTTATTTATAGTTATTGGTATGGGATCATCTATAATGAATGATACCATAGATATCTATGATATCATTGCAATGATACTGTTATTAGTGATTGCTGGAGTATTATTATATAGTGCTTATAAACACCAACCTGTAAGTAAATTTTATATAAGTCCAGTAGCTATTAAGATTATCATCGCTATTGTAGTTATTTTAGCTTTCAGTGCATGGTCAAATACGGATAATGAAGAAATTGAAGAAGTTGTATCCGATTGTAAAGAGACGAATATTGATTATGATGTGTTATATAAAAGTTATATTGAATCTTTAAAAGCTAATGCTTCTAAGTATGATTTAACATTATATCATATTGATGTTGATGAAGATGATCATATCATTGTAGCTTATATTGATAATTATCAAGGTGAAGAAATTAATAGTGATGAGGCTTATGAGGCTATTTATAATTATGCATCTAAGTATAGAGATTTAGATGATATTATAGAGATTCAATTTGGTAATGTGATTAATAATCAAAGTCAAATATATTCTGTAGATAATTATTATAAAGTATCATATACAAAGAATATTAATGGTTATTATTTTTTAAGAGCTTCTAATGTAGTTGTATATGAAAGTGAAGAGTTATTAACATTATATGATGAAGATGTATCTTATAGTGATTTACTATCGATATTGAATCAAGATATTAATGAGATTGTTGATAGTGGGATTGAAGTGGCAGATTTTTCTACAATTCATGATTATGAAGTAGAAGGTATTTATGATATTAAACAATATGGTATTATAAGATATAGTGGTGGTAGTAGTGATTATAATGTTGGTGATTATTCAAATGCTTATGATTTTTATTATGAGAATCAGGATACTTTAAGTGAAGATGAAGCTTATGAGTTATATTATGATGAATATGGAGAATATGATTAGTTTTTTTATAAATTATCTTTCTTATTTTTCAAAATAAGCTAAAAAATGTTTATATTTTGTGAAAATATGCGATAGATAATCTTTATTATCATAAAAAAATTTGATATAATGATGTCTGTATAAGAGGAGGAAGTACCGATGGACTTAAAAGAGTATATTGCTGACATTCCTGATTTTCCTAGTGAAGGTGTTTTGTTTAGAGATGTAACACCATTGCTTGCTGATAAGGATGCCTATAAAGAATCTATTCGTCTTTTAGCTGATTTTGCTAAAGATAAGAATGTAGATGTTGTTGCTGGACCTGAAGCAAGAGGATTTTTATTTGGATGTCCTGTGGCTGTAGAATTAGGATGTGGATTTGTTCCAATTAGAAAACCTGGTAAGTTACCTAGAGAAGTTGTTTCTAAGGAGTATTCATTAGAATATGGAACAAATGAAATTCAAATGCATAGTGATAGTATTAAACCAGGACAAAATGTTTTAATTGTGGATGATTTGTTGGCTACTGGTGGTACTGTTGAAGCAGCAGTTTCATTGATTGAACAAATGGGTGGAAATGTCGTAGGTATTGCCTTTTTAATTGAATTGGAAGCTTTAAAAGGTATTGATTTATTAAAAGGTTATGATGTTTACTCAGTGTTAAAGTATTAAAAAGAGACACAGTCTCTTTTTTCATAAAATATATTAAGTAAAGGAGGAAAGAATATGGAGTATAAAGGTGCTAATGATACGATTACCTTTGATGATGTTTTAGAAAGTTGTTCAACATATATTACTAAAAAAGAAAGTATAGACCTTATTCAAAAAGCTTATGACTATATCATGGTAAAACATGAAGGACAAAAACGTAAAAGTGGTGAACCTTATACAATTCATTTAATTTGGGTTGCCTATATTCTTACGACTTTACAAACTGGTCCTATAACAATTGCTGCAGGATTATTACATGATGTTATGGAAGATTGTGATGTTTCTAGAGAAGAAATGATTGAAAACTTTGGTGAGGAAATTACAACTTTGGTAGAAGGTGTTACTAAGATTGGTAAGATGCCTTTTATGGATGAAGCTGATATGTATGCAGAAAATCATCGTAAGATTTATGTTGCTATGGCTAAAGATATAAGAGTTATTCTCATTAAATTATCAGATAGACTTCATAATATGCGTACATTACAATATATGCGACCTGATAAGCAACAAAGAATTGCTAGAGAAACTTTAGAAGTTTATGCGCCTATAGCGCATCGTTTAGGTATTAATGATATAAGAGTAGAATTAGAAGATTTATGTTTATATTATTTAGATCCTAAAGCTTATTATGAAATATCAGAACTTTTAGATCAAAAATTAAGAGAACGTCAAGATTCTATTGATAAAATGATTCAATCTGTTACTAAACTTTTAGATGATCATCATATCGAATATCGTATTAAAGGTAGAGCAAAGCATATATATAGTATATATAAGAAAACGGTGATTAAACATAAGCGTTTTGAAGAATTATATGATTTGAATGCTTTAAGAATTATTTTAAAAGATAAAATGAAATGTTATGAAGTATTAGGTATTATTCATGATCAATATCGCCCATTACCTGGACGTTTCAAAGACTATATAGCAATGCCTAAACCTAATATGTATCAATCACTTCATACAACAATTATAGGTGAGGATGGTCATATTTTTGAAATTCAAATTAGAACAGAAGAAATGGATGAATTAGCTGAAAGAGGGGTAGCCTCTCACTGGCGTTATAAAGAAGGAACTGATTATTCTTCTAAACAGGAACAAAAAGATATTGTCAATAAACTACAATGGTTAGGTGATTTCATTTCTATGAGTGATGAAATGAAAGATGGCGACGCTAAAGAATACTACGATTCATTAAGACATGATATTTTTGAAGCCAATGTTTATGTTATGACACCTCAAGGAAAAATCATTGAACTTCCAAATGGTGCTACACCAATAGATTTTGCATATAAAATTCACACTGAAGTAGGCCATCATGCCGTTGGTGCTATAGTTAATAATGTCATGGTACCTATTAATACCCCACTTAAAACAGGTGATGTATGTGAAATCAAAACCAATAAGAATTCAGGGCCTAGTGAAGACTGGCTAAAATTTGTTAAAACTGCCAGTGCAAGAAATAAAATAAGACAATATATATCCAAACATGATGCAGAAACACAAAAAGAAGTCATTGAACTTGGACGAAAATATCTTAAAGAAGAAATAAGAAGAAGAGAATTAGATGAAAAGAAATATCTTGATCCAGATACCTATAAAACTTATTTTGGTTCTTTAGGAGTTAAAAACTTTGATGAATTATTAATCTTATTAGGAAAAAAACAAGCATCTCCAGTTACTTTAATAGAAAAAGTTGTACCAACTAACACTGGATTCTTTGAAACATTATCAAAGATGCTCAAGAAAAACAACAACATACAAAACACCCAATCTAAAAAAGGCAGTATGCCTATTAGTGTTAAGGGTGTTGATGGTATTAAGATTCAATTATCTAAATGTTGTAATCCTATTCCTGGTGATAAAATCATTGGTTATGTTTCTAAAGGTCAAGGTATAAAAGTTCATCGTGCTGATTGTCCAAACCTTAGAGGTGTAGAACAAGGACGTTTGATTGATGTTTATTGGGATTATCCTAATATTTCTGAAAAACGTTTTGAAGCAGATGTGGAAATACGTGGTTTAGATAGACCTAATCTATTAAATGATATTATGACTGTTTTAGGACAGGTTAAAGTCAATATATTAAATATCAATGCAGGTGTAGTTGATAGTGAAGCACAAATTAAACTAAGATTATCTGTAGAAAATGCGACAACTTTACAAGTAGCTTTTGATAATCTCAATAAAATAGCTGGCGTTTATGAAATCCAGCGTGTTATTCATTAAATGTAAATATTTTAAAATTAAAAATCAGTAGGTTTGTTTCCTACTGATTTTTATAGAAAATAAAAGATTAATTCTATTTAAAAATTTGATGTTATGATATAATAAATAGGAAAAGGTGGTTTAAATTATGAATATAGCTTATTTAAAAAATGAAAACAATTATACTATTTTTACTTTTGGTAAATATCGTATAAAATTTATAGCACCTTATTCTTTGGAAAAGTATATTAAAGTAAAAGAATGGGATCATGGCTATATGGTTGTAGAAACAAAATATAAACAGCATGAATCATATGAAGAAGAATATATTGATTTGGTTCCAATTCTAAACAACTTATATTTTGACGCTAATAAATTCTTAGAACCAATAAAGGAAGTGAAAGTTTTTTATGATTAATATAAAAGATATTGCTGATAAGGCTGATATGATTATAAATGGTTATGCTTTTACAAAAGACAATGATAATATTAAAGTGATTAATTTAAACCATACTGAATGTGCTGCTGTATTAACTAAAGACGCGATAGTATTAGAGACTAGTATGGATGATATTGAATTAGAAATTGTTTGTATGTATTTAAAAAATAATATTCAATATTTGGAGGAACAATAATGCCTAAATATTATGAATTTAAAGTTTGTGGGTATTACCTATATTTTACGTCGCATTGTATTATTGAGTGTATGCATGTTCATGCTAGTGATAAGAAGTTGACTGAAGCAGGATCAGCTAAATTTTTCGTAACGAATAATGGGGATTCAATTGTTAAAAACAAAGGTATATTGAAAGATAAAGAAATAAAGAAAATACAATCATTTATAAAAATGCATTATCAGGAAATGTATTTGAAATGGAGAGAATACAGTCTTACGAGTTATTATGGAGATTAAGAAAAAATAAAGTGGGTTATGCCCACTTTATTATTATACTATATATTCCTTCTCAATGGAAGGGCTTACATGAAAAAAATATTTTCATATTTTGCAAACGAAAACGCTTTCATTTTTGATTTATTTGTGTTATTATATAGATGAAGAAAAGGAAGGCACAAGAAAGGAGGTCTTAAAAATGAAAGTAAAAGTTTATAATAAGATGTTAAGACCTATGATGGTAGAAAATCTTGATCTTCCAAAAGATTTTAGATTAAGTCGAGATATTCTACCCCCAAACATATAAGAGACCTTGTATCAAGGTCAAAATCTTAACAAATTTAAATTATTTAAGTCGCATGTTCAATAGTTAAGATATTAATGTAGTGATTATATAAAGAAGCTCTTAAGTATTGAAGTTCTGGGGATCTTGAGAAAAGAAAGGAAAGCGTAGTTAACATTTCATGGATATGTAAAAGGATGAAAGGATAAAAAGTTTAAATTAGAAATGATTAACACCAATATACATTGAATATTTCTCTCGATAATAATTTATAATAAATATGTCGCATAGAAGGTTTACTTCTTTAGATTATAGAATAGGAGATTGATTCTCCTATTCATTTTTTGTGAAAGGAGAATTTATGAAATACTATCCTGCAGTATTTGTACAAGAAGAAGATGGAAAATACTCAGTTACATTTCCTGATATACCTGAAGCTATTACTTTTGGAAATAATTTAAAAAATGCGATTGAAATGGCAGAAGAATGCTTAGGTTTATGCTTGATTGGAAGAATTGAAGATAATGAGGAAATGCCTTCTGTATGTTATGACAATATTAAATTAGAAGAAAATGAATTTATTGTGCTTATTAAGTTTGATTCAATTGAATTTAATAAAAAATATAATAATAAATCTGTTAGGAAAAATGTTACTATTCCTGCATGGTTAAATGAAATTGCTGAAAAAAGAAATATTAATTTTTCTAAAGTTTTGCAAAATGCACTATGCGAAATGTTGGGTCTTTAAAACTAATTATTTATAATTGCCAGTTTAAGAAAAGCTCAATTATGAGCTTTTTTTCAAATAGAATTTAATTTGTGAATATCAATTTTATAAATTCCATTGCAATTTATGAAATAATATTTTATAATGCCCTTGTATTCGTAGAAGAAGATTAAATAGTGGAATTTGATAGAGACATTGTGGATGGTGGAAACAACGAAAGGAAACTATGGGACACTTTGGAGAATGTTATGAAAATAACCGTTCATTGCGTTAAGATGGAGAGTGTACGTTTATAACGTAAACTAAGGTGGTACCGCGATCATTCGTCCTTAGATAGGGACGTTTTTTTTATTTTATAAAGGAGGAAAGATTATGGCCTATAAAGCCCCAAGAGGAACTGTTGATATTTTACCTGATAAGACAGAAAAATGGCAAAAAACGGAACAGTTATTACGTACTATTTGTGCAAACTACAATGTAAAAGAAATGAGAACACCAATATTTGAACATACGGAATTGTTTAATCGTGCTGTTGGTGATACAACAGATGTTGTTTCTAAGGAAATGTATACATTCAATGATAAAAAAGGAAGATCAATTACTTTAAGACCAGAAGGTACTGCAGGTATTGCAAGAGCTTATGTTGAAAATAAGATGTATGGCTATCCTGAAAAATTACAAAAAGTTTATTATTTAGGTCCTATGTTTCGTTATGAAAGACCACAAAATGGTAGACAAAGACAATTTCATCAATTTGGTGTAGAGATGATTGGTGTTGAATCACCTTATGTAGATGTGGAATGTATGTTAATGGCTGTAACGATTGTTCAATCATTAGGTTTAAAAGATATTACATTACATATTAATTCTTTAGGTGATCAAGATTCTAGAGATGCTTATCGAGATGCTTTAAAGAATCATTTTAAACCTGTTTTAAATGAATTATGTCATGATTGTCAGGAAAGATTTGAAAAGAATCCACTTAGAATATTAGATTGTAAAGTAGATAAAGATCATCCAGCTATGAAGGATGCACCTCGTACAATTGATTATTTAAGCGATAAAGCAAAAGCACATTTTGATAAAGTTTGTGCTTTATTAGATGATTTGGAAATTGATTATGTGATTGATACGAATTTAGTAAGAGGTTTGGATTATTATACACATACGATTTTTGAAGTTATTTCCGATGATCCTAAATTAGGGGCTGGAGCTACTGTTGGTGGTGGCGGACGCTATAGTGGTCTTGTTGAAGAAGTTGGTGGTCCTAGTGCTCCTGGTGTTGGTTTTGCGTTTGGTTTAGAGAGATTAATGATTGCAATGGGTGATGATAATAATGATCAAGAAGGTATTGATGTTTATGTGATGCCTTTAGGAGATAAAGCCAGAGATTTAGCTATGCAATTGATTACTGTTTTAAGAGCTCAAGGTTTTACTTGTGATATGGATTATATGGGTAGAGGTTTGAAAGGACAGTTTAAGTCTGCTGATCGTTTTAAAGCTAAGTTTTCTATTATTTTAGGTGATGAGGAAGTAGATAAGAAAGTTGTGAATGTTAAGTCTAATGTTACTAGAGAACAAGTTGAAGTAGCTTTAGATGATGTTGTTAGTTATATAGAGGGAGAATTGTATGAATAGAACACATAATAATGGTGAATTAAGAATAGAAAATGTTGGTCAAGAAGTTGAGTTACTTGGTTGGGTTGCTAAGAAGAGAAATTTAGGGGCTTTGGTTTTTGTTGATTTAAGAGATAGATATGGTATGACGCAAATTATCTTTGATGAGAGTTTTGATGAAAGCTTAAGAGAAGTTAAAAATGAATATATTTTAGATGTTAAAGGAACGGTAGTTGAAAGAAGCTCTAAAAATCCTAAGATGCCTACAGGTGACATAGAAATTCAAGCCAAAGACTTCGAAATCATCAATACAGCTAAATTAACACCAATCATTGTAGCTGATGAAACAGATGCCTTAGAGGAAAAACGTATGGAATATCGTTATCTAGACTTACGTAGACCAATCATGCAACAAAACATCATGACAAGACATAAAATTACAAGATCTATTAGAGAATATTTGGATAATCATGACTTTATTGATATTGAAACACCTTATTTAAATAGATCTACACCTGAAGGTGCAAGAGACTTTTTAGTACCTTCACGTGTACATAAAGGTGAATTCTATGCCTTACCTCAATCACCACAATTATTTAAACAATTATTAATGGTTTCTGGTTTTGAAAGATATTATCAAATTGCTAGATGCTTTAGAGATGAAGACCTAAGAGCTGATAGACAAATTGAATTTACCCAAGTCGATGTCGAAATGAGTTTCATGTCTACTGATCAAATTATAGAAATTGGTGAAGGCATGATTCAAAAACTCATGAAAGATGTTAAAGGCATTGATATTAAATTACCATTACCTCGTTTAACTTGGCATGAAGCTATGGAAAGATATGGTATTGATAAACCTGATACCAGATTTGCTTTAGAATTAGTGAATTTAAATGAAGTGGTAAAGGATGTTGATTTTGCAGTATTTAAAAATGCACTTGATAATGGTGGTTATGTTAAGGGGATTAATGTTAAAGGTGAAGCAAGTAATTATTCAAGAAAGAAAATTGATAAATTAACAGACCTTGCCAAAACATATAAAGCTAAAGGCTTAGCTTGGTTAAAAGTAGGCAGTGATAAAGTACAAGGACCAATAGCTAAATTCTTCACTGAAGAACAATTATCTAACTTATTAATTGCTATGGATGCTAAAGAAAATGACTTATTACTATTTGTTAGTGACGAAAAATATGAAGTCGTATGTGATGCCTTAGCAGCTATTAGAAATCATTTAGGTAAAGAATTAAAACTTTATGATCCATCAACATTTGATTTCTTATGGGTTGTTGATTTCCCTATGTTTGAATACGATGATGAAACTAAGCGTTATTATGCTAAACATCATCCATTTACCAAACCAAAAGATGAAGACATTGATAAAATGGAAACAGACCCAGAACATTGTTTAGCAGATGCTTATGATATTGTATTAAATGGTTATGAATTAGGTGGAGGATCACAAAGAATCTATGATCAATCTGTTCAAGAACGTGCTTTTAAAGCTTTAGGATTTACTCAAGAAGCTATTGATAGTCAATTTGGCTGGTTTGTTGAAGGTTTACAATATGGTACACCTCCTCATGGTGGTTTTGCCTTAGGCTTGGATAGATTAGCAATGTTAATATGTGGTACAGATTCAATTAGAGATGTTATCGCATTCCCTAAGAATACCAGTGCAACTTGTCCAATGTGTAAAGCACCTACTGCCGTAAGTGATGCACAATTAGATGAATTAGGAATCGAGGTAGTAAAACATGAATAATCAAAGAATAGAAAAAGTATTAGATCAAATGGCTAATAAAGGTATTGATCATCTTATTATCAGTGATCAATACTCTATTGATTATCTATTAGGTTATAATAATTGGCCTGGAGAAAGAATGTATGTCTTATTATTGGATATAAATGGTAACCATCATTTATTCTTAAATAAATTATTCTTTTTAGATCAACAACTAGATATTGATATTGTATGGTATGATGATACTCAAGATGGTGCAGCCATTGTTGCTTCTTATTTAGATGATGCACTATGTGTTGGTATTGATAAAAAATGGGAAGCTAAGTTTTTATTAAAAGTGATGGAAAAGGCTTCACATTGTCACTATGAAGTAGGTTCTGAATGTGTTGATTATATTCGTATGATTAAAGATGAAGAGGAACAAAATTTAATGCGTGAAGCATCACGCATCAATGATTTAGCGATTGATCAAGTGATTAAGTTATGTGCCAAAGGAAATTTAACTGAAAAAGAAGTAGAAGCGCATATTCCTCAAATCTATCATGATTTAGGTTGTGAAGGTTTATCATTTGGGGCTATTATCGGTTATGGTCCAAATGGTGCTGATGGTCATCATAGTTGTGATGATTCTACTTTAAAAGCAGGTGACAGCATTGTCGTTGATATGGGTGGTGTCTACCATGGCTATTGTAGTGATATGACAAGAACAGTCTTCTATAAACAAATATCATCAGAACAAAAACATGTATATAATCTTGTAAGAAAAGCTAATGAAGCTGCTGAAGCCATGATTAAACCAGGTGTTAGATTATGTGATATTGATAAAACAGCAAGAGATATTATTACAGAAGCTGGTTATGGAGTTAATTTTAATCATCGTTTAGGACATTTTATTGGCCGTGAATGTCATGAATGGGGAGATGTTTCTCAAGCTTTTGATTTAAAAGTAGAAGAAGGTATGATTTTCTCTATTGAACCAGGTATTTATCTTCAAGATAATTTTGGGGTAAGAGTGGAAGATTTAGTCCTTGCTACAAAAGATGGTTGTGAAGTCCTCAATCATTATACAAAAGATATTATCGTTATTGGTTAAGCTTATGCTTAACCTTTTTCAATTAGAAAATTATTTTTACACATCTTTTTCATATTATCTTGATATAATCAATAAAAGGAGAGATTTATATGAAAATAGTATTATGTTGTATGCTTATAATAATGTTGTGTGGTTGTCAATCAAATAATAAAGAAACTGGTATATTTTCATTAGAAGAGAATAGTAGTAATGATAGTTATGATATTACAGGTGATGATTTAGCTGATAATATTATATATGTTACAAATTCAAATGAATATGATATATATACAGGTATTGATATAACGATTAATGATGAAACAATAACTTTAGAGACGTTGGATCCTTGTTATGATATCGTTGTTAGTGTGATTCAATTATCGAATAATTGTTTTTTATGGGTAAATGGGACAGGTGATAATGGTGATGATCCTTATCAATGCTTGTATCAATATAAAGATAATCATCTTGAAAATGTCTTGCAATTTGATGAAATGATATCACCATATGGATTTCATATCACTACAAAAGCTACTGATGTATCAGATAATGAAATCACAATCTGTCAAAGTTGCATAAGTGCTTCTCTTGGTAGAATTGTTTATAATGATACTTATGTTTATGAAGATAATGCATTTACGAGAAAGAATACAACAGTACCAATAAGCAGTATAACTTATAGTAATGAAAATGAATATGGTACAATCAAAAATGATATCATAGGTTATAAAGATGCTTCATTATCTCAAGAATTAGAAACGATTAAAGCAGGTACGATTGCTAATCCTACAGGTTTGGATTTTGATGAAGATCATTTATCCATTGAAATAACCACAAAAGATAATAGTACTTATTGGGTTAAAGGTAGTAGTGAATTTGATGAAGAAAATCTAATATTTGAAGAATCTTATTATGCTGGATAAAAAGAAAAAGAAGTGACTATATTGAACTTATTTTTTATGATATAATAGGTTATAGGAGCTGATTGATATGGGAATGTATTTAAATCCAAATAATAAACGTTTTACAAAATCTAGAAAAAATCCTTTATATGTTGATAAATCATTGCTTATTCAAAAACTTAATGCAATCATTGATATGGATGAATGTCAAGTATGTGTTTCAAGACCAAGAAGATTTGGTAAAAGTACAGATGCAAAAATGTTATCTGCTTACTATTCAAAAGGTTGTGATTCTAGTGTTTTGTTTGATGATCTTAAAATATCACAAACTAAAGATTATTATGAACATTTAAACAAGCATAATGTTATACTTATTGATATGCAAGCTTTTTATGATAAAGATACTGATGTTAAAAAAATGATACAATTTTTATCTACATCAGTTTTAAGAGAAATATTTAAAATATATAAAGATATTGAATATAGAGATAATACTGACTTACCAAATTGTTTGGATGATATATATGCTGAATTAGATGAGGATTTTATTTTTATTATCGATGAATGGGATTGCGTATTGAGAAATAGAGAATCTACTTCAGATGATAAAAAATATTTTTTAACATTTATGAGTAGATTATTAAAAGAAAAAGATTATGTTTCTCTTACATATATGACAGGAATATTGCCAATAAAAAAATACGGTAATGAGAGTGCACTAAACATGTTTAAAGAAATTACAATGATATCACCAACACCTTTAGAACATTTTATGGGCTTTACAGAAGATGAGGTAAAAGAATTATGTACCCAACATCATATGGATTTTGAGCAAATGAAATCATGGTATGATGGATATCATATAGATAATAATGTATCTTTATATAATCCTAGATCCATTGTTTTTTGCATATCCGATAGAAAATATGCAAATTATTGGACTGATACAGGTACATTTGAAGTCTTAAAAGATTATATTGTTATGGATCAAGATGGCTTAAAAGAAGATATATTAAAGATATTAACTGGTGAAGAAGTAGAAATTAATGCTTCTAAATTTAAAAATGATATGTCTTCCTTTAAAACCAAAGATGATGTTTTAACTTTATTGGTACATTTGGGATATTTAGGTTATCATACTGATACAAAGACTGTTTATATTCCTAATAAAGAAGTTGAAGATTCTTTTATTAATGCTATCGAAGATTCTTCTTGGGATGAAATAAATAAAGCTATAAAAGATTCAAAGAAATTATTAGATGCAACTTTGGCTATGGATGAAGAGACTGTTTCATATATGATTGAAGAATCACATGATAAAGAAATCGATCTTTATAATTATAATGATGAAAATAGCATGGCTTGTTTGTTGAAATTATGTTATTGGCAATCTAGAAGTATGTATGAAATTAGTCGTGAAGATAAATCAGGCAAAGGTCGTTGTGATATGCTTTTTATACCTAAAAAAGCTAATATTCCTGCTTTTGTGATAGAACTTAAGGTGAATGATACACCTAAAAATGCGATTAGCCAAATTATCAAAAAGAATTATATTCAAAAGATAGAAAACTTTAAAGAAATATTATTGGTAGGTATAAGTTACAATACAAATAGTAAAGATGATACCTATAAAAAACATCAAGTAAAGATTGTAAAATATAAGGGATAGCCTAATGGCTATCCCTTATGCTCTTGCATTTGAGTTATCTTCATATTCTTCATCCATGGGTTGTTTAGTTATATCCGATGGATCATAAACATTAGGTTTATTTTTCTTCATAAAATGCTCCTTTACTTTTGAATTTCGATTATATTATGGTTGGTTTTTAAAATTTTATGAAAATATTTTTTTATTAGTGATACATTTTTTATGATTTATGGTACCTGACTTTCGAAGTTTTAAAAAATTCATGGTGTAACAAATTAAAGCACCTATA
>JAJQFG010000089.1 GCA_021201315.1 Erysipelotrichaceae bacterium | reverse complement strand
CACCCACGCAATTCTTTAAAGGGTACCCCTTACCACGCTAAAATTTAATTTGCCTAACCTTTTTGTATATAAAATAATATTTTTTAAAAAAGTTTCATTTAAAAAAAAGAAAAATCGGAATTTTTAGCGTATATATAATAGTAGGAGGTTTATTTTGATCTTTAATATGTACACAAGTAAATATATCAGCAAAGCAACTTATGTTGCTTTTTTTGTCGTTAAAAAGGAGGATTAAATGAAACTAAAAATTGAAACTGTAATGAAAAGTAATTACATAAAGTATTTTATTGATGAACGTCACTTAAGAACATTGAATTCAGATTTAGGTAAGTTTAAAAGACAATTGATGAATCAAGATATTAGTCTTGATGAAGATTATCGCAAAGTACTACAACAACGTTTTTCACATGGAACGAAGTTAGGAAAAGCTATATATGTGAAATATGTTAAAGATGATTCAATTGCTTCACTTGATTATTTAGGAGTGCCTTGTTATAATAATCGTGAGAAGAAAATATATCTCAATGCAACTATGGATTTAAATAATCCAAGAGGCGCTGCTATAACGTGGTTTCACGAGCATGGCCATTATATTGATGATGTATTGGGTAATGTGTCTGACGATTATTATTTTAAAAAACTATTGGATCAAGATGTAATGAAATATTGTGTTGATTATGGAAGAAAAAAACAATTAATTAGTTTAGCCAAAATTGATATAGCTATTGGTAAAGAATTAAATGATATGCACTTACACTCTGCAGTTTCAGATCTTATGGAAGGATTAACAGATGGTAGTATTGTAAATATTTCTGGTCATGGATTGAATTATTGGTATCGTGATAAAACAGCTATTACTGATGAAGCTTTTGCACATATGTTTGAATGTCAATTTGATTTAGATAGACGTAAACAGATGAAAAAATATTTTCCCAAGTCTCTAGAATATTTTGAAAAGAAATTAAAAATAATGAAAGGATGAATAAAAGATGAGAATAAAAAAAGATTGGATAAAGCAATGTATGCATTTATATGTACGTTTGAATATTCAGCTAATTATCCGTCAACGATAGATTTTGATCAGATTGCATATGCAAAGGAATTAGAAAAATGTGTAGAAGATCATTTTGATTATACAATTGAAAAATATGGAACTGTACCACCAAAAAATTTAGGTCGACCAGATATTATTCTAGATTAAAAAATTAAGATAATAACATGACATGAAGGTTAGCTCAAAGAGCTAACCTTTTTGTTTTGGGTAATTCAAAATCTTTGGTACCCAAAGTTATTTGGGAATTTCGATAATTCTTCAATATTACTTTATACCATCAAAATTAATACATTTAGATGAAATTAAAATTTTTTTAAAAAAGTTTCATTTAAAAAAAGAAAAATCGGAATTTTTAGCGTATATATAATAGTAGGAGGTTTATTTTGATCTCTAATATGTACACAAGTAAATATATCAGCGAAGCAACTTATGTTGCTTTTTTTGTCGTTAAAAAGGAGGATTAAATGAAACTGAAGATTATAACTGTAATGAAAAATAATTACATAAAGTATTTTGTTGATGAACGTCACTTAAGAACGTTGAATTCAGATTTAGGTAAGTTTAAAAGACAATTAATGAATCAAGATATTAGTATTGATGAAAAGTATCGTAAAGTATTACAACAACGTTTTTCACATGGAACAAAGTTAGGAAAAGCTATATATGTGAAATACGTTCAAGATGATTCAATTGCTTCACTTGATTATTTAGGTGTGCCTTGTTATAATAGTCGTGAGAAGAAAATATATCTCAATGCAACTATGGACCTAATTAATCCTAGAGGCGCTGGTGTAACATGGTTTCATGATCATGGGCATTATATTGATGCTTCTTTAGGATATATTTCAGATGATGATACTTTTAGTAATTTATTATATGAAAATGCAATGAGATATCGTTATGTTTACGCTAGAAAATATCATATTGAATCGTTAGATATAGATATTTTAATTATTAAAGAATTAAACAACATACACTTACATTCTGCTATATCCGATATGATGGAAGGGTTAACTGATGGTAAAATCATCAGTGTTTCAGGTCATGGCAATGATTATTGGAAACAGGATAATTATACTATTACGCGAGAATCTTTTGCCCATATGTTTGAATGCCAGTTTGACTATGAAAGACGTAAGGAAATGAAAAAGTATTTTCCAAAATCTTTAAATTATTTTGAAAAAAAATTAAAAACATTGAAAGGAAGATGAAAATGAGAATAAAAAAGAGATTGGACAGAGCATTATATAATTTTATATGTACATTTCATTATTATCCTAATTGGCCATCAAAAATTGATTTTAATCAAATTGAATATGCAAAAGAATTAGAAAAATGTATTGAAGATAATTTTGATTATACTATTGAAAAGTATGGAACGGTTCCACCAGTTTATACAGGCCGTCAAGATATTATATTAGATTAAAAAATAACTATAAGATTTGCTTATATGATAATCTTATTGTATAAGTTAAATTTCTTAAAAAGTTTCAAAACAATTTTAGAGTTTTGAGTGTATATATAATACTAAGAGGGTATGTTATACCTTTATAAATATAAGTAAATAAAAATGTTATCAGTAATGATAATTTAGGCAACCAGTGGTTGCCTTTTTTGTCGTTCAAAGATTCTTTATTTACTAGTTGGATTAAATGTAATAAAAAAAATGTAACTGCAATAACAGATAAGTACATAAAGTATTTTGTGAATGAAAGTCATTATGTAACTTTGAATTCGGATTTAGGTAAGTTTAGAAAACAACTCATGAATCAAGAAATAAGTATTGATGAAGAATATCGTAAAGTATTACAACAACGTTTTTCACATGGAACAAAACTTGGAAAAGCAATATATGTGAAATATGTCAAAGATGATTCAATTGTGTCCCTTGATTATCCTGATGTTCCTTGTTATAATAATCGTGATAAGAAAATATTTCTCAATGCAACTATAGATTTAAATAATCCAAGAGGTGCTGGTATTACGTGGTTTCACGAGCATGGCCATTATATTGATGATGCTTTAGTTTATATTTCAGAAGATGATGTTTATAGAAACTATATGGATGTTGATTTATTATTGTATCGTGAAAAGTATAGGCGAAAATATAACATGAAATCTTTAGAAGAAGTTGATATAGCTATAAGTGATGAATTAGAAGATATTTATAAACATTTAGCTATATCAGATCTTATGGAAGGATTTACTAATGGCAGAATTGTTAATGTTGTCGGTCATGGTAATGATTATTGGTTAGATGATATAACTAATATAACGAGTGAAGCTTTTGCACATATGTTTGAATGTAAATTTGATGACAATGGATGTAAGGAAATGAAAAAATATTTTCCATTATCATTTAAGTATTTTGAAAAGAAGTTAAACAAATTGAAAGGAAGATTAAAATGAAAATAAAAAAGCGATTAGATATAGCATTATATAACTTTATTAATACATTTGAGTATTATCCAGATTATCCATCGAAAGTAGGATTTAATCAAATAGAATATGCAAAGGAACTGGAAAAATGTGTTATTGATAATTTTGATTATACTATTGAAAAATATGGAACTATACCATCAAGAAAATTGGGCCTTGCAACAATTATTTATGATTAATAACTGAAATAATGGTAGATAGTTAATGCCATTATATATTACTCATATAAAAAATAATAACCAATAAACTATTTGTTTTTCATATGTTTGAATGTCAATTTGACGATGAAAGACGTAAGGGAATGAAATAGTATTTCCCTGAATCTTTAAATTATTTTGAAAAGAAATTAAAAACATTGAAAGGAAGATGAGATATGAAAAGAAATAAAAGATTAAGTAAAGCTATTTCAGATTTTAATCAAACATTTGATTATTTTCCAAATTATCCTGATAATATTGATTTTGATCAAATTGAATTTGCCAAAGAATTAGAAAAATGTGTTATAGATAATTTTGATTATACAATAGAAAAATATGGAACAATTGTTCCAAAAAGAACAGGTGAACCTACCATTATTTATGATTAATATCACAAAATAAGATATAGTAGTATGTATGAATTGCACTAGTGCATCAACATAGTTAACCATGGTTTAGGTTATTGGCAAGGATAAAACATTTCTTATAAGAGAAGCTTTTGCACATATGTTTGAATGTCAATTTGATGACAATAGACGTAAGGAAATGAAAAAATATTTTCCAAAGTCTTTGAAGTATTTTGATTATACGATAGAAAAATATGGTACTATTCCTTCAAAAAAATTAGGTCGACCAGATATTATTCTAGATTAGCACAAATAATATTCTAGATTAGCACAAATAATAGTGTTGACAATATTTTGATTTCTGCTATTATATTTTTTGAAAGAGTTTTAATTGTAAACTTTATTCTGTAGATCAAAATACGATTTTGATAGAATGGTAACATTCTTGGTGGACAGGCACCATAAAAAGCCGTATTCAAAAGGTAGAATTAAAAACAACCTTGTCCGAGTATATATCATAGGATATAAAGCCTTGCAGTTAAGGAGATATAACTGTAGACAAGAGATAGTCTTTAAAATAATCTCGTCCGAGTATATATCATAGGATATAAAGCCTGACGGCCAGGATAAAACCTGTATAATTTAAATGATAAGTGAGTGATTCCAATTTAGTTGGAATTACTCACTTTTTATATAAAAGGAGTTGAAATAAATGCACAAATTAAGTGCTTCAAATAAAAAAAGAATTATTAATGATGTTGTTATAGGTGCTAGATTGTACCAAAAATATCTTGCAACAAAAGATTTCTTGATTATAGCAGATGATGGCACTTATGTAGAAGTGAGATTTCATAATAGTGATTTTGCCCATTTAGTAGGTATTCGATCATATTTAAATGATTTATCATTTTATAAAAACTGTGTGAGTGGAACTATTGCAGAAAATAATATTAAGGATCAACAACATTATGATTTTGGAACTCTTCGTAAGAAAATAACGTTAATAAAGAAAATTCATAAAATTATTTATACTAATTCAAATGTATTATTGATTAATCTACATACAAATACAATTGATTTTCCTTTGGCTATAGAGAATTCGGAGGAAAAAAGCTTGTTGCTTTTGTAGGAAAGGATCTTCATGCAAGAGGTTTGCGCAAAAATAACAAATTAAATGTTGAAGTGAAGAAAAAAATAATTGGCATTTTTTCCAAAGATAAAAATTCTAAAACTAAGTATGCGACTTGTATTTATATAAAAAATTATAAAGTTTTAAGAAAAAAGTGTATTGATCTAAGTTCGAAAGTATCTGTTAGATTGTTATATGAATTTGATAAAATGTATAAATGATAAATATCTGTACAAACTATGTTTGGAGGTAGATAAAATGTCATTAATTGGAAAAGAAATCAATGATTTTAAAGTTCAAGCATATTACAACAATGCTTTTAAAGAAGTATGTAAAGAAGATATTTTAGGTAAATGGAATGTATTTTTCTTTTATCCTGCTGATTTTACTTTTGTTTGTCCTACGGAGTTAGGCGATATGGCTGATAAGTATGAAGAGTTCCAAAAGATTGGTGTTGATATTTATTCCATATCTTGTGATAGTCATTTCGTACATAAAGCATGGCATGATACATCGGATACCATTAAGAAGATACCATATGCTATGATTGGTGATCCTACAGGTAAATTAGCTTGGGATTTTGATGTGTATATTGAAGAATCTGGACAAGCTGAAAGAGGAACTTTTGTGATTAATCCTGAGGGTGTTATTGTATCTTATGAAGTGAACGATGGAAATGTTGGTAGAAGTAGTGAAGAGTTGTTAAGACGTGTGCAAGCTTCACAATTTGTTTATGAACATGGTGATGAAGTATGTCCTGCTAAGTGGCAACCAGGTGAAGAAACGTTAAAACCATCATTTGATTTAGTAGGATTGATTTGATGGTTTATGATGTTATTATTATTGGTGGAGGTCCAGCGGGCCTTTCAGCAGCTATCTATTTAGGTAGAGCAAAATATAGTGTATTAGTGATTGAACAGGAACAATTTGGTGGTCAAATTACGATTACTGCTGAAGTGGTCAATTATCCTGGTGTACTTAAAGCATCTGGCTCATCTTTAACAGACAATATGAAACAACAAGCCCAAAATTTTGGTGCACAGTTTATGAATGCCACTGTTACAAAACTAGCATTGGATAAAAGTATTAAAAAAGTATATACCGATCAAGGTATATTAGAATCTATTGGTATAGTACTTGCGACTGGAGCGCATCCGAGAAAACTTGGATTTAAAGGTGAAAAAGAATTTCAAGGTAGAGGCATTGCCTATTGTGCAACATGTGATGGTGAGTTTTTTGAAGGATCTGAACTGTTTGTGATTGGTGGAGGTTTTGCAGCATGTGAAGAAGCTTTGTTTTTAACACAATATGCTTCTAAGATAACGATGATTGTTAGAGAAGAGGATTTCACTTGTGCAAAAAGTATTGCTGATAAGGTAAAGGAACATCCTAAAATAAAAATTATTTTTGAAGTAGAAATTATCGAAGCTGGTGGTCATGATAAATTAGAATATGCTGTATTTAAAGGTAAAGATAAAACATGGAGATATGATGGTGATAATTTTGGTATCTTTATTTTTGCAGGTTATGAACCAGCTAATCAATTATTCAAAGACCAATTAGAATTAAATCAAGGTTACTTAATCACTGATAAGAATCAACAAACATCATTACCAGGTGTTTATGGTGCTGGTGATATATGTGAAAAGGTTTTACGTCAAGTGGTTACAGCAGTGAGTGATGGCGCTATTGCAGCTACATCATTAGAAAAATATGTTACTGAAATGAAAAATGAGCATCATATAGAAACTATTGCATATCAAAATACCAATAAACCATTAGAAAACAAAAAAGATGATAACTTCATATCATCCAACATCCATCAACAATTACAAACACTTTTCAATAAACTTACTAATGATATATATCTCATTGCGTATATCAATCATGATGCCTATTCATTAGAAATGAAATACTTTCTACAAGAACTCTCATCTTATCCTCATATTCACTGTGAATATCAATCAACCAATGATTCCCTATATATACAAATATGTAACCATCAAAAACAGCCACTGGGAATCACATATCATATGATACCCGGTGGCCATGAATTTAATTCCTTTATTCTCGCTATCTATCATGCAAACAACCTTCAACCACTTAAAGAAGAACTCATTCAACAAATCAAATCATTACCATCTCATACCATTCAAATCTTTGTATCCTTATCTTGTACCATGTGTCCAGAAGTTGTACAATCAACTCAACGCATTTCCTTATACAACTCATCTATTCAAACACACATTTATGACTTATCACATCATCCAAAATACAAACAACAATACCATATTATGAGTGTTCCTTGTATTGTTGTAGATGAAAACAAAGTCTTTTTTGGAAAAAAGAGCATCGAAGAAATGATTGATTTAATAAGAACTGCTTAGGCAGTTCTTATTATTTTCCAATATTCAATTAACTTTTCTAAACTATAGCTTGCATTAGCACTGGATGTTGAAGGTAAACATATATCATTTATATGAGTGATATCAAAAAGATATTTTTGATACATCTGATGTGATTTTTTACCATTGGTATAAATAGCTTGTATATTAGCTGTATTAAGTATTCTACTAATATCATTAACCTTAACATTTTCAATCGAACTATCACTTGAACCTTTGATATCACAACTTTCAATTGTATCCCATAAAGCAATATGATTTTCTAATAAAAATGTTTTCTTATCTTCGATAGTAATAAGTTCATCATGATTAAAAATAGTTGCTAAAACTTTCCAAAATCTATTTTGGGGATGATGATAGAAAAATTTGGCTTCTCTTGATTTAACTGAAGGGAAAGAACCTAGTATAAGTATCTTTGAATCTCTATCATATATTGGTTCTATATTATGTATTTGTCTCATATGATCACTTCCTATCGTATTATAATATAAAATCAAGCAAAATGCAAATAAGTATTGCAATAAGAAAATATATGATATATAATTGTTATAAGCAATTTATGAAAGGAAGATGAAAAAATGGAAAAAGGATTTTATGAATATATGTGCGCTGTACCTTATTTAAGCACAGAACAAGATAGATATTGGATTAATCAAAGGGATATGGCTTCATTGTTAAATGTTTCTGTATCAACGATTGATACACTTATTAATGATATTTATGAGAATAAAGAACTTGATGAAAATAAGGTTTCGTTACCTATGACTGTTTTTAGTTCAGGTAATGGTATTCAGTATAGTTTTGATGTACTTCTAGCAGTTGCGTTTCGCATTCATACTAAGGAAGCTTTAGAGTTTAGAAAGTGGGTAACTCAAGTTTTTGATGAATATTTATATAAAGGTTATGTTTTAGACGACAAACGTTTTAAATTATTATTAGGACAACAAACATTTCAACGTATCCAAAGAACTTTAAATATGTTGTGATATTTTCATTTTATTCAATCTTTGCTATAATAGGTCACGGAGATGATACGATGAAAAAGTTATCACAAATTTTTATGGCTATATGTTATACCATTGCAGGTATTTTACTTGGTTTGGGTATGGTGAATACGTTACCAGGTGATTTGTATTGGTATGATGATTTGATTGCTATGGCTTTTATGGTTGTTGTGGCTTATGTGGCTATTATGATACAAGTGATTGTTCATGAGTTTGGGCATATGGTATTTGGTTTAATAAGTGGCTATCATTTTGTTTCTTTTAGAGTTTTTAATATTATATTGGTGAATCAAAATGGTCATGTAACTTTAAAGAGATATTCTTTACCTGGTACAGGTGGACAATGTTTAATGGCTCCTCCTGATATAAAAGATGATCATATGCCTGTTATGTTATATAATCTTGGTGGTGTATTAATGAATATGATTGTTTCCATCATATTCATTATGATATGTTTTAAGGTAGAAGATCCGTTTATCTTTTTGACTTTATATATGTTTATTGTTATAGGAATTGTAACGGCTATTACAAATGGTATACCTATGCAAGTTAATAATATCAATAATGATGGTTATAATATATTAGAATTAAGACATAATAATAAAGCTGCTTATGCTTTTTATTTTCAATTAAAAATTGCATCATTTCTAGCAGATGGCTATCGTTATAAAGATATGCCGATAGATTTTAAATTATGTAAAGAAGATGATTTGGATAATTGCCTCATAGCGATGCAACAAGCACTTTATTGTAGTTACTTAATAGACAAACATGAATTTGCAGAAGTTTTAGAATTATTGAATAACTTAACAAGTAAAAAAGGTATGAGTGGTATTAATAAGTATTTATTAGATGTTGATCGTATTTATATAGAACTCATTCAAGGAAATACAGATAATGCTAAGAAACTATATACAAGAGAATTACAAAAATTCATAAAAAGTATGAAGCGTTATCCATCAATATTAAGAATGCAATATACATATGCATTATTGGTTGAAGATAATCAAGAAAAAGCTGATAAAATACAAATAAAATTCAATAAATTAAAACATTATCCATATATGGGAGAAATACAAAGTGAAGAAGAACTAATGTCAATAGCATTTAAGACTTTTTTAAGGAATCACACAGTTTAAACATAATGAAAACGGTTTCTTTTCTAAAATAGAAAAAATGTCGATGAATACAAAAAAATTCTAGACAAAAAAAGTTTATTAGTATATATTTAGTTCACATTAAGCTGATATAAATAGTTTAATGATAGAAAAAGGAGAAAGAAAAAATGTTTGAACAAGTTAAAAATGCATTAGTTGAATCTTTGAATATAGAAGAGAATGAAATTAAATTAGACTCTTCATTAAATGACGATTTAGGAATTGACTCATTAGATGCTGTAGAATTATCTTTGGATTTAGAAAATGAATTTGATATTGAAATTACTGATGAGGAATTAAGCAGTTTAAAAACTGTTGAAGACATTGTTAAATTAATAGAGTCTAAAAAATAAGCTGGATTTTTATCTTAGCTTTTTTTTGATAGGAGGTTTTTTATGGATACAGATAAAATAAAAATCATTATGGAATTGTTTGAAGGTAGTGACATTTCTAAGATGCATATGGAAGATGGGGATTTCAAATTGACTTTAGAAAAGAATGTCGAAATACAAACAGTTACAAAGAAAAATGAGGAGGATGTAAATCCTAACAAAGAAAGCGTAGAAGTAAAATCAGGGATAGAGGTAAAATCACCATTAGTAGGAACATTTTACGAGGCAAGTGGGGTTGGTCAACCACCATTTGTAAGTGTTGGTGATGAAGTTAAAGTAGGGGATACTTTATGTATTGTAGAAGCAATGAAAGTCATGAATGAGATTAAATCACAGGTTAATGGAAAAGTGCAAGCAATAAAGGTGGAAAATGGAGAAGCTATAGAGTATGACCAGGTTTTAATGGTTATTGAGTAATGAGGTATAAAGATGATTGAGAAAATTTTGATTGCCAATCGTGGTGAAATAGCGGTTAGAATCATACGTACTTGTAAGGAAATGGGCATCATGACTGTGGCCGTGTATTCCACAGCTGATCGTGCTTCGTTACATGCTAGTCTGGCTGATGAGAGTGTTTGTATTGGAGGTCCCTTGTCTAAGGATTCTTATTTGAATATGAATGCGATTATTCAAGCAGCTTGCAATACTGGTTGTGATGCTATTCATCCTGGATTTGGCTTTTTAAGTGAAAATTCAGCTTTTGCTAGATTGGTTGAAGAATGTGGACTTATTTTTATTGGTCCATCAGCGAAGTTGATTGATTTATTGGGGAATAAATCACAAGCTCGAAAAATCATGAAAGATAATGGTATACCAGTGATTCCTGGTTCTAAAGAAACGGTTGTTTCTGTAGAATATGGAAAACAAATAGCAAGTGAAATAGGCTATCCAGTGATGATTAAAGCCAGCAATGGTGGCGGTGGCCGTGGTATGCGTTTAATTCATGATGAAGATGAATTTGAAGAACAATACAATAATGCTAAAGCAGAAGCTAAAGCTTGTTTTGGGGATGATGATGTCTATTTAGAAAAATTTATTGAAAATCCAAAACATATAGAAGTACAGCTTGTAGGTGATAAACATGGTCATGTGATTCATTTGTTTGAAAGAGATTGTTCTTTCCAAAGAAGACATCAAAAAATGATTGAAGAAGCACCTTGTCATATATTAAAAGATGAGATGCGCCAAAGATTGTTTAATGATGCTATTAAAGCTTGTCAGGTAGTTGGTTATTATAGTGTTGGTACTATTGAATTTTTAGTGGATAAATATGATAATTATTATTTTATGGAAATGAATACTAGAATTCAGGTAGAACATCCTATAACAGAAATGATTAGTGGTGTTGATATTGTTAAGTTACAGATTCAAGTAGCTATGGGTAATAATATCAATATTAAACAAGAAGATATCAAACAAAATGGTTATGCATTAGAATGTCGAATTAATGCAGAAGATATGAATAAGGACTTTGCGCCATGCCCAGGACAAATTGCATTTATGCATATTCCAGGAGGCAGAGGTGTACGCATCGATAGTGCGATTTATAATGGTTGTGTAGTTTCACCTTATTATGATTCCATGATATTAAAACTAATTACTTTTGCACCTACAAGATTAGAGTGTATTAAAAAGATGCGTGTTGCTTTAAGTGAGTTAATTATTGATGGTATAGAAACGAATGCAAAATTTCATTATTATGTGATGTATTCAAAAGAATTTATTGAAGGTAGATATGATACTGGTTATTGTGATAGATTTATAAAGGAGCTTAAAGACAATGGATCAATTGTTTAAGGAAAGAAATAAAGAGCTTAAAGATTTTTCATCTTGGCTTAAAAGAGATAAAAAGAAACAAAAAAAAGAAATTCCTGATAATGTATTTAGACAATGCGATCGTTGTAAAACATCAGTTCCTGTCTTTTCATTAGAAGAAAATGATTATGTATGTCCTAATTGCCATTATCATTTTAAAATGAGTGCACCACAAAGAATTCAACAATTAGTAGATGAAAAAACATTTAAAGAATATTATACAAGATTAAAAACTGTTAATTATGAAAATTTTCCTGAATATGATGAAAAACTAGATAAAGCAAAAAAAGCTAGTGGATTAAATGAAGCGGTTGTATGTGGTACTGGTAAGATTAATGGTATAAAGACAATGATATGTGTCATGGATTCTCATTTTATGATGGGAAGCATGGGAAAAGTTGTTGGTGAAAAGATTACTAGAAGTGTAGAACATGCCAGAAAACGTCATTATCCTTTGGTTATTGTTTGTACTAGTGGTGGTGCAAGAATGCAAGAAGGTATTGATTCTTTGATGCAGATGGCAAAAGTATCTGCAGCATTAAAGCGTTTTTCTAATGATGGCGGTTTATATATTTCAATTCTTACAAATCCTACAACTGGAGGCGTGAGCGCCTCTTTTGCAATGTTAGGAGATATTATTATTGCAGAACCTGAAGCATTAATTGGTTTTGCTGGAAAACGTGTGATTCAAAATACGATTAAACAGGAATTACCAGATGATTTCCAAAGTGCTGAATTCTTATTGGATAAAGGTTTTGTAGATATGATTGTAGAAAGAAAAGAATTGAAGAAAGTTGTTTCTGATATTTTGAAGATGCATGGAGGTTAATCATGAGTTTAATAGATGTAGAAAATCAAATTGATGATTTAAAAGCTAAAAGAAATGATGCTCAAGGTGAAGAATATGATAATCTTACCATGCAAATAGATGAATTAGAAAAAAACGCTTATACCAACTTAACAGCCTGGGATCGTGTAAGTATCGCAAGAAGTCCAAAGCGTAGTAAAGCTGGAGATATGATTCATATGTTGTTTCATGATTTTTATGAACTTCATGGTGATAGATGTTATGGTGATGATAAAGCCATTATTGGAGGTATTGGATATTTCCATGATATTCCTGTAACCGTTATTGCTCAAGCTAAAGGAAAAACAACTAAAGAAAATATTGATCGTAGATTTGGTATGAGTAATCCTGAAGGCTATCGTAAGGCTTTAAGACTTGCTAGACAAGCTGAAAAGTTCCAACGTCCTATAATTACAATTGTGGATACGGCTGGTGCTTATCCAGGAAAAGAAGCGGAAGAACGTGGACAAGCTCAAGCAATCGCTGAGTGTTTGTATGAGTTTTCTGATTTACATACACCAATTATTTGTCTTGTCTTATCTGAAGGTGGTAGTGGTGGTGCTTTAGCATTGAGTGTTGCTGATCGTATTTTAATGATGGAAAATGCGGTTTATTCGATATTATCACCAGAGGGTTTTGCGAGTATTCTATGGAAAGATGATAGTAGAGCTAAGGAAGCAGCTGAAGTGATGAAATTGACGTCCTATGATTTGTATGATAAGGGTATTGTTGATTATTTGGTGAAGGAACCAGCAGCTGGTATTCAAGCTGATACAAAATTGGTGATAGCTGATATTGATCGATATATATCACAGGAATTAGAAGTTTTAATGAATATGAGTGATAAAAAAAGAATCAACGAAAGATATGAGAAATTTCGTAAGATAGGAAGTAATTTATGAGCAAAATAGATATTTTAGGTTTTGGTTTACAAAAAGCTGATAAAAAAATCAGTAATTTTGATTTAGAAAAAAAAGTAGATACAAGTGATGAATGGATTGTTCAAAGAACAGGCATTCAAACACGATATATTAGTGAAGATAAAAATACAAGTGAACTAGGTTATTTAGCAGCTAAACAAGCGATAGAAGATGCTAACCTTGAACCTCATGATATTGATGCTATAATAGTTGCTACAATGACAGGTGATTACATCACACCTTCTACAGCTTGTATGATTCAAAAGAAATTAGGTATTAATGATAAACAAATATTTGCGTTTGATTTAAATGCAGCCTGCAGTGGTTTTATGTATGCTTTATTTGTGGCAAGTGAATTAGTAGATAAGTTTGATCATATTTTGGTTATTGGTAGTGAGATTATTAGTAAGATTATTGATTTTAATGATCGTAATACTTGTGTTTTATTTGGTGATGGTGCTGGTGCAGTGGTTATTTCTAAAGGAAAACATGAAGTCTATAGTTATGTTAATAGTGAAGGTAATGATGATGTTTTAAGAGCTTATGGTTTAGCTTTAACAACCGATTATGAACATGTTAATGATCAGAGTCATTATTTATATATGGCAGGTAATGATGTTTTTCGTTTTGCGATAAAGGTTATGCAACAAGCCATAGAAAAAGTATTAGATGAATCAGGATATACGATGGATGATATTGATATGATTATTCCTCATCAAGCGAATTATCGTATTATATCCCATGTAGCTAAAAAGATGAAAACAGATATGTCTAAATTCTTTGTAGATGTGAATGAATTTGGTAATACATCTGCTGCTTCAATAGCGATTGCTTATAGTGATGCTTATCAAAAAGGTGTTATTCAAAAAGATAGTCGTGTCATTCTTGTTGGTTTTGGAGCAGGATTAACTTATGGAGCACTGCTTATAGATGGAGGAAAAGAAAATGTTGTTGAATGAAATGTTAGGAATTGAATATCCAATTATTCAAGGAGCAATGGCCAATATTGCCGATGCTGAATTTGCAGCAGCTGTTTCTAATGCCGGTGCATTAGGAATTATTGCGACAGGATCTATGGATGCTGATACGACTAGAAGTGAAATACAAAAATGTAAGACTTTAACTGATAAGCCTTTTGGGGTTAATGTTATGTTGATGAATCCATATGCTGCTGATATTATAGATGTGATTGTTGAAGAAAAAGTAGCTGTTGTAACAACAGGTGCAGGAAATGCAGGTGCTTATGTTGAAAAGCTTAAAAATGCAGGTATTAAGATTTTTCCGGTTGTACCTAGTGTGGCGCTTGCTAAAAGAATGGAAAGATTAGGCGTTGATGGTGTCATTGCTGAAGGTGGCGAATCAGGAGGCCATGTTGGTGAAATGATGACCATGGCTTTACTTCCTCAAGTCGTTGATGCCCTAAATATTCCTGTTATTGGTGCAGGAGGTATTGGCGATGGTAGAGGTATGGCTGCAGCATTTGCTTTAGGGGCTGTTGGTATTCAAATTGGTACAAGTTTATTGGTATCAGAAGAATGTCCAATCCATGAAAATTATAAAAATGCAGTTATCAAAGCAAAAGATACAGATACAACTGTTACTGGTAGAAGTGTTAATACACCTGTTAGAGTTATGAAAAATAAAATGACTAGAAAATACTTGGCTATGGAGGGTCAAATTGAAAGTCGTGAAGAATTAGAAAAATTAACTCTTGGTTCTTTAAGAAGAGCTGTCATTGAAGGCGATGTTCAAAATGGATCATTGATGATGGGACAAATTGCTGGTATGTCTAAAGAAATTAAACCTTTAAAACAAATTTTTGAAGAATATATGGCCTCTTTTAATGATTGTTGTAAAAAAATATTATACATTCAAGGAGAACTTAATGATTAAAATACAAAACAAACAAATCCAAATACCTATAGATGATATGAAGAAAATGGAGGAGAACTTATGAAAATAGGATTTTTATTTGCTGGTCAAGGCAGCCAATATATTGGTATGGGAAAAGAATTCTATGATAGTGATGCAGATGTTAAAGCTTTATATGATCAAAATCCAGAAATCAGAGATATCTGTTTCAATGGTCCTGAAGAAAAGTTAAATGATACAAAATATGCTCAACCTTGTATGCTATTAACATCTTTAGCCATTGCTAAAGTAGTTGAAAAAAATGGTATCAAACCTGATTATGTTGCAGGATTATCACTTGGAGAATATTCAGCATTAACTTATGCCAATGCTTTTAATACAACTGATGCGATTGAAATTGTTAAACAAAGAGGTCAGATTATGAGTGAAGCATTGCCTGCTGGTACAACTTCTATGGCAGCTGTAATTGCTTTAGATGCTGATATTATTGCTGATGTTATCAAAGACATTGATGACGTTACAATTGCTAATTATAACTGTCCTAGTCAGATTGTTATAACTGGTAAAAAAGCAGCAGTAGAAAAAGCCAGTGATTTATTAAAAGAAGCAGGCGCAAAGCGCGTAATTCCTTTAAATGTATCAGGTGCTTTCCATTCACCTTTATTAGAAGATGCTTCTCATTTATTAGAAAATGTGTTAAAACAATATCCTATTTCCAAACCTTCTATTCCTGTTGTTTATAACATTAGTGGAAAAGAAGAAGATGGAGATCTAATTGATATATTAGTGAAACAGATTAAATCAAGTGTTTATTTTTATCAATCATTAGAATATATGATTGATCATGGTGTTGATACTTTTATTGAAATTGGTCCTGGTAAATCATTGAGTTCATTTGTTAAGAAAACAAATCGTAAAATTCCAGTCTATAGTGTTGAAAATATTGCTGGATTAAATAAAATGAAAGGGGCGTTAAAAGATGAATAAAGTAGCAATTATTACTGGCGCAAGTCGTGGTATTGGTAAAGGTATTGCCTTAAAATTTGCTAAAAATGGTTACGATGTTGTGATTAATTATATTGGTAAAGAAGAAGATGTATTAGAAGCTAAAGAAGAATGCGAGGCTTTTGGAAATAAAGTGATGACATATAATGCTGATGTCACTGATTATGATGCTGTAGATGCAATGGTGAAAACAGTTGTTAAAGAATTTGGTAGAATTGATGTACTTGTTAATAATTCTGGTATTACAAAAGATACATTATTATTAAAAATGGATACAAAGACTTTTACAGATGTTATTGATGTTAACTTAGTGGGTACATTTAATACAATTAAAGCTGTTTCTAGAACAATGATGAAACAACGTAGTGGTGTTATTATTAATATGGCAAGTGTTGTTGGAATTACTGGTAATGTAGGACAAGCTAATTATGCAGCTAGTAAAGCTGGTGTCATTGCCCTAACAAAGACAGTTGCTAAAGAATATGCAAGTCGTCATATTCGTGCTAATGCGATTGCACCTGGTTTTATTAAGACTAATATGACAGCAGTTTTGAGTGATAGCGCTAAAGAAAATATTTTAAGTAATATTCCATTAAAAGAAATGGGAGAAGTGGAAGATGTTGCGAACTTAGCTTACTTTTTAGCAAGCGATGAAGCAAAATATATCACTGGACAAGTCATTCATGTAGATGGTGGAATGGTTATGTAGGGAGGAACTATGAGAAGAGTTGTTATAACTGGTATGGGGACAGTCAACCCTATTGGAAATAATGTTGAAGAGACGTGGCATAGTATTGAAAATCAAGTATGTGGTATTGACGTAATTACGCATTTTGATACGACTGATTATAAAGCTAAATTAGCAGGTGAAGTTAAGAATTTAAATGTAGAGGATTATTTTACTAAGCGTGAAACAAAGTTTAATGATCGTTTTACTGTTTTTGCAAGAATTGCCGCTAAACAAGCAATTATACAATCTAAGCTTGATTTAGAAGCAACTGATAGAAATCGTATGGGTGTTATTATTGGTTCTGGTATTGGTGGTATCGAATCTATTGAAAAGAATGATAAAGTTTTAGATTCAAGAGGCCCATCTCGCGTATCACCTTATTTTATTCCTATGGCTTTGATTAACTTGGCAGCTGGTCAAGTTGCGATTGATTTAGGCGCTAAAGGTTATTGCTCTAGTGTTGTTACTGCTTGTGCAGCAGGAACCAATGCGATTGGTGAAGCTTTCCATCGTATTAGAGATAATTATGAAGATATTATGGTTGCAGGTGGTAGTGAAGCATCAGTGACTCCTTTATCTGTTGCTGGTTTCCAATCTATGAAAGCTTTACATTTTGGTGAAGATAAAAATCGTGCTTCTATTCCTTTTGATAAAGATCGTAGTGGTTTTGTGATGGGTGAAGGGAGTGCTGTATTAATTCTTGAAGAATTAGAACATGCTAAACAAAGAAATGCGACTATTTATGGTGAAATTGTTGGTTATGGAGCAACTTGTGATGCTTACCATATTACGGCGCCTATTAGTGATGGTAGTGGTGGTGGAGAAGCAATGCTGAAGGCTTTAGCTGATGCTTCTTTACAACCTAGTGATATTGATTATATCAATGCTCATGGTACAAGTACACCATTAAATGATAAATCAGAAACTTTAGCTGTCAAATATGCTTTTAAAGAAGATGCTTATAACTTAGCTATTTCTTCTACTAAATCATATACAGGTCACTTATTAGGGGCTAGTGGTGCTTTAGAATCAGTGATTTGTTTAAAAGCACTAGAAAATGGCTTAATTCCAGCTACTATCAATTATCAAAATAAAGATGAAGAATGTGATTTAGACATTGTTCCTAATGTATCAAGAAAACAAGACATCAAATATGCTATGAACAATTCATTAGGATTTGGTGGTCATAATGCATCAATTATCTTTAAGAAATGGGAGGAAGCATAGTGTTATATAATTCAAATGATATTCAAAAAATCATCCCACATAGATATCCATTCTTATTAGTAGATTGCATTGAAAGTATCAATGAAGATCAAACATCTATTGTTGGTAAAAAATGTGTAACAGCTAATGAAATGCAATTTTTAGGACATTTTCCTCAAAAACATGTTATGCCAGGTGTTTTAATCGTTGAAGCATTAGCACAAACAGGTTGTGTTTTACTTCTATCAAAAGAAGAAAACAAAGGAAAACTTGCTTACTTTGCAGGTATCAATAAAGTAAGATTCAAAAGACAGGTTATTCCTGGAGATGTTTTGACAATGACAGTAACGCTTACAAAACAAAAAGCTAATATCTATTTTGCTAAAATAGAAGCTAAAGTAGAAGATGAAGTTGCGGTTGTCGGTGAAATCATGTGTAGTGTTGGAGACTAATAAAGGGGCTGTTACGAAATAGGCTAAATTTACAGCTTGTTTCGTACATCCCTTTTTTATTACGGTAATTCAAAATAATTTGGGGTTGCAAAGATTTTAATTATCAAATTAGATGGGG
>JAJQFG010000093.1 GCA_021201315.1 Erysipelotrichaceae bacterium | reverse complement strand
TTTCTCTAGTGTTTTTCATTACAATGTACAATTCTGTGGGAATTTAGGTTATAAATAACAAATAATTTGTAAGTTATGTTAAAAATACGCAACTTATTCCTAAACTATTTATAAAAAAATAGTGTTAATATAAAATAAAATTAATCATACATTAGTTGTTAATCGGGTTACAAATCATCCACAAATCGGTTCAAAAAGTATTATGAATCATTACAAATGAATAATTAATTGTTTTATAGTTGATCTAATAGTGTGTATGGATTTAAAAAAGTATAACTAAAAAATTATATAAGAAATGTATATTTGTTGGAGGTGACTAGCTTGAAAGTAAAGAGATTTTTATTATTGATAATAACTTTGTTAGCATTATCAATAGGCTATTTTCTAGAAAAAAATTATAACTTTGTGTTGGAAACAAGCTATCGTTCTTATCAGGATTATGTTGCTAAGATAGAAGATAAGGATGTTGTTTACCTTAGTCTAAATATTACTGAACCAAATGAAGCGTTTATAAGTGACTTCATCGATAAACTAGTAACATGGAAAAGTGATTCTACGATTATTATTGATTATGTCCAATCTGAAGATACAAAGGATATTTATAATCATATTTTATATACTTCTAATACATCTTTAATAGATGATTTTAAAAAGCGTGGAGCTGAAGGCTTAGACTTTAGCAGTTTTGACGAAGAAGGTTATTATACAACCAATTTAAATGATACCAATGGTGAACATATAGAAATAATTAACAATAATTTATTTGATACTTATAATGAAGAAATAAGGTTTCTAACATTAAAAAGCGGAAAAAGCCTTCTTTGTAATAGTGAATCATTATCACTTTTTCTTATTGAATCTGATCCTTCTAATATTGATTCTACTTTTACGGAATTCTTAGAGGATGAAGGTTTTGGCGACAAAGTAACATTTACGAATTACTATGGTGCCTATGAGGGTGCACAATTGGATATTTTATTAAATGATCAATTGTTAGATATATTTATAATTATCATTTGCATTTCAGCCATTTATGTTCTTTTCCTTATTATCTCTTTTTATAGACAACGAAAAGCTATTCTTATCCAGAATATTTATGGCATTTCATTATTAAATATTTTATCAAAATCCTTGATTAATACTTTTGTTTTACATTTTATTGTTTTTACTTTTATATTTATTATATTGTTATTTCTTCTAACAAAAGGAAAATACTTTAATGAATCATTATTGATAAAACAAAGCTTGTATATTATTTCAGGAATGATTATAGGATACGTTATAGTATTTATGTTGGTATATGTTTTATGTAAATTGTTATTAAGCATTAAAAGTATTAAACAGTCAGATAATTCACGTAGAAATCTATTATTAGTATTGGGAATCAAATGCTTGTTTTTGATAACTATTAGCAGTCAGTTTATATCGATTATTGATCAAACAATTTATGATATCAATATCATTCGTTTTATCAATCAATATGGTGTACAGATTGAAAGTTTAGGAACGATAGATACAATATTGTATGGGACACCAGATGATCAATATACTGTGCTGGAATATTATCTTGAAAATGGTTATTTTTGTGATTTTACTATATATGGTAGTAATACCTATGATTTCATAAAAGAATATTACGGAGAGTATATAGATGAGGATGAAATCAATGAAATAGCATTAACCTATCCAGTTATATATGCTAATGTGAATTATATACAATCATATAATCGTACCATCTATACTTCTGATGGTCAGAAAATAGATCTTAATAATATTGATAAAAATGTTATACTTGTTCCAGAAGGCTGTTCAATTGATGATTATTCAAAATATATTTCTCAGGTGTATTATGGGACTGATGAAGATATAGAAATCATCTCTATCAAAGATCCTGGATTGTTTATCAATTATGCTATGGATGATACATATGACTTAACACTTAATAATCCAATCTTATATGTAGTTACTAGACCAAGTGATACATTAAGTATTAATCAAATAACTATACCTGTAGAAAATAAGAATACAACTGAAATATCTAAAATTATTTATGATTTAACAGGAAAAGATGCTTCTATCAGTTTTAATAATCAAATATTAGATTTATATCAGTATAATATTCAAAATGATTTAATGGATAATGGAATTATGGTAGTACTCTATCTTATTATTTACATAAGTATTGTTTACGAGTCTGTATATATGTTTATTGAGGAATTTAAGAAGATATTAGTTATTGAATATTTGTTTGGTAAGAGTCGTATGACTAGATATAGTGATTTATTTATACTGGCTTTTATGGTATATATCATTCCGTTAATTTGTTGTGGATATATGGGTGTAGATATAATAAGTTTGATTAAATTATATGGAATAACGTTTATGTTAGAGGTTATCATGATATATTTGATGATTCATCGAATAGAAACAAGTAATTCAAGTATTATACTGAAGGGAGAAAGTGGATTATGACAATATTGGAAGTCAATCAGATAAATAAAGCATATGGACAACATCATGTTTTAAAAGATGTTAGCTTTAAGGTGGAAGAAAGTGATTTCTTTATCATTACTGGTGTTTCTGGCTGTGGAAAATCTACGTTATTGAATATTATTGGTATGTTGGATCAATATGATAGTGGTAGCATAAAACTCTATGGTGAGGATTTACCCAAGCCATTTTCTAGAAAAGCAGAGAAATTATTAAAGGATAAAATAGGTTATTTATTTCAGAATTTTGCTTTAATAGAAAATGAAACAGTAAGATATAATCTTGAGATAATTATGGATGGAAAGAGCAAGGATAAAACAGAGAAAATAGCACATGCATTGAAATTGGTTAATCTTGAAGGATATGAAGACAAAAAGATATATGAATGCTCAGGAGGACAGCAACAACGTATTGCATTGTCAAGACTGCTATTAAAGCCTTGTGATCTTATACTTGCTGATGAACCAACAGGAAGCCTTGATACAAAAACAAAAGATGAAATCATCAATATACTTTTGGAGTTCAAAAAACAAGGTAAAACAATTATTATGGTAACTCATGATGAAAGCTTATTAAAATATTCAACACAAAGATTAGAGTTAAAAGTTCATTAGAATTAATGTAATTTTTAAGTTATTTAGTTATTTCCTAAATGATCATTATATGTCATTGATACTATTTTGATACTAAAAAATTTTATAAATAATTGTAATATATGTAAAATCATACAAAATATGAAATAAATGTATATAAAAACAATGAAAATAGCTAATATAAAATAAAAGTAATCATACGTTAGTGATTAAAAATAAAGTCTTGATTTTTGATCAAGGCTTTTCCTTTAGCCAAATATGTGTTAAAATATATCGGATTTAAGGGAGATATGTATATGAATACAGATATAGAAAAAAAGAAATATTTGAAACAATGCCTATACCTAAAGCAGTTTCTACTATGGCTATACCAATGATTATTAGTCAAATTATAGTGTTGATATATAATATGGCAGACACTTTTTATGTTGGTAGAACTAATAATCCATATATGGTAGCAGGTATATCTATGATATTACCAATCTTTAATATTAGTTTGTCTTTAGCAGGTTTAACAGGTGTTGGTGGAGGCACATTGATTTCTAGATTATTAGGAATCAATGAAGAAGCAGAAGGTAAGAAAGTATGTACATTTAGTATTTATTTTGCGTTGGTTATTACAGCAATATTTTCGATAGGTATGCTTATATTTATGGATCCGTTGTTAAAGTTAGTTGGAGCTAGTAGTAATACTTTTGAATATGCAAGACAATATACATTTTTTGTTATTGTGATTGGTGGAATACCAACTGTATTATCAAATGTTATGTCTAATTTGGTAAGAAGTGTGGGTTATTCTAGTAAAGCTAGTTTTGGAATTGCTACATTGATTTCTAATTGTACAGCCTGTTTTTATTTTATATTCACAATTTTAAAAACTAATAGTGCTGTTTTATCTTTAAATATTAAGGCTGGTATACCACAAAAAGATAGTATTAAATCCATATTTATGGTTGGTATTCCTTCATCTATCACCACATTATTATTTGATTTAGATTATGTTATATTAGATAGATTAATGGTTACTTATGGTGATATTCCTTTGGCAGCTATTGGTATTGTTTTAAAAGCTGAAAGATTCCCATTAAATGTAGGGATTGGTATATGCCAAGGTATTGTACCATTAGTTGCCTATAATTATTCATCAAAGAACTATAAACGAATGAATAACATTATTAGTTTTTCTAGAAGAACTGGCCTAATTATAGGTATATTAAGTATAGTTATTTATGAATTATTTGCAGTGATATTAATGCAATTCTTTATATCTGATGCAAGCACAGTAACATTAGGTACAAACTTCTTACGTGTCCGTATTTTAGCGACACCACTTATGTTCTTATGTTTTTCTATGGTCAATATTTTTAATGCTTTTGGTGAAGGTCAAATTGCATTATTTTTAGGTGTCACACGTTGGGCAGTTATTAATATTCCTATGTTATTTATTTTAAATGCCTTGTTTGGTATTTATGGTTTAGTGTGGTCACAACTCATATCTGATACACTTATGGCTTTAATATCACAATATGTTTATGTTCATTATCGTAAGAAAAATCAATTAAATATATATTAATACTTTATTATTATGTATAATATAAATAAGAAAGAAGGGATATAATGAGTGAATTAGAACAATACTTACAAAATTTAGATAAACTACAAGTTGGAGATTTTCCACGAAAAGAAATTAATTATCTAAGAGAGCATAAAAATGAGGCTATTCCTTATTTTTATAAGATATTGGATAATATTAACGATCTTTTAGAAAAGGACGAAAGAAATGTCTTGCATTGTTTACAATTATTTGTGTTATATTTATTAGCTGAATTTAAAGATAAGGGTGCTTTTAAACGCACTTTAGATGCTTTATCTTTCTGCTATGAAGATTTATATTGTTTATATGGAGATGTTATTTTTCATGATATTAAAGATATTGTGCATGAAACATATGATGGTAATTTAGATTTATTAAAAGAAAAAATAGAAGATAAATCAATTTCTTTAGATATACGTTATCCTTTATTACAAGCATATATGCAATTATATTTAGAAGGAAATTTTTCTAAAGAAGAAGTGATTAATTATTACAAGAAACTAATGGTTTCTGTTGATAATGGTATAAAGGAACATTTGGCTTATGCTATATGTCATTGTCATCTTATGGAAATGATAGATGATGTAAAATATTTATGTGATAATGGTTATGTTGATAAAGACTTCTATGGTGAGTATGATAATCTTTTGGATATCATGTTTGAATATGGTCATGAAGATTCAACAGTTGATATTTATGAAAGATTAAAAACTTGGAATGTTTTTAGTAATGATAAGTTAATTCGAAAAGAATTAAGGGATGTAGAAAGTAAAAGAAAAAGAGATTTAGAAAGAAGAAAACAAAGTCAAAAAAAGATTACTGTTGGCAGAAATGATCCATGTCCATGTGGTAGCGGTAAGAAATATAAAAAGTGTTGTATGCGTAAAGATCAGTTAGAAGATGATCCTGAAAAAATGGTTATGATGCTTAATTATCCACGCTGTCATAATAGAGAAGATGAAGATCGTATTTATTTAGATGATTATTTTGATATAGAAAGTATAGAAATAGATAAATTACTTTATTTAGCATTAATGGATCGTTCGAGATATTATTATCTTTGTGGAACAACACCGATCAAAGGTAAAGAAAAATCAAGAAAAAGAAATTACTTAATTCAAGCCTTTGATTTATATGTAGATAAATTTGATAAAGAAAACCTGTCTTCTAATGAAGAATATGATAAGAAATACTCTATTCATTATACTACGAAGCAATGGTTAAAAGAATTGTTAGATTTGTTAGATAATTTTGATGATAATAAGTATGAAGAAGTTTATGGTTATTATTTAAAAGGAGCTACTCTATGAATGAATTACAACAATGCTTACAGGAATTAGATAAAATAAGAGAAGGAAATTATCCTCATAAACAAATCAATTATATTAAAGAACATTTTGAGGAAGCTAAACCTTATCTTTATGATTCCTTAGACAAGGCAAAAGATTTATTAGAATTAGAAGATGATGAAGAATTCTATTTACACAATCTTTATTATTATGCTATATATTTATTAGCAGAAACGAAAGATAAAGCTGCCTTTTCTCATATTATAGATGCTTTTTCTCTTTCAGATGATGCATATCAGTTATATGGAGATACAATTACTGAAGACTTACAGGATATTTTATATGAAACATATGATGGTAATCTTGAATTGTTAAAAGAACGTATTAAAAATTCTGATATTGATGAATTCATTCGTATGAGTATGTTAGAAACGTACTTACAGTTATATTTAGATGGGACTGAGCCGAAAGATGATACTATATCTTTTTTAAAAGAATTGGTTTATCAGGGTGATAAAGATGATGATTTAAAATATCATTTATCTTATTTTATAAGTAAAACTCATTTAATAGAGATGCTAAATGAACTCAAGTATTTGGATAAAAATGATTATATTGATCCTATGGATGCAGGTGAATATGACAATTTGGTGGATCGTATTTTCAATTACAAATATAATGAATCCTATTGTCATGTTCCTGTTATTACATATGATCGTTTAAAAAGATGGCAATCATTTTCTGAAGACCCACAAATAAAAAAAGAAAATAAAGAAAAAGAATTTAACATTGATGCATTGGGAGATTATATAGAAAAAGAAAAACAACTTCCAAAAATCAAAAAGATTGGTAGAAATGATCCATGCCCTTGTGGTAGTGGTAAGAAGTACAAGAAATGTTGCATGTATAAGGATGCTGATTTAAATAGAATTGAAGATATGACTCTCCGTTCAAAAGCTTTGGAAAAATATCCTAAATTAAGAACGAGTCAAGACGACAGAATATATGTTAATGATTATTATGACGAAGAAAGTATTGATATTGATAAAATAATTTATTTAGCATTACATAGGTTTTCTCAATATAGTGATTCACTGTTTTTTACGCACAATAGTAAGGGATTAGATAAAAATATCAAACATCAATATTTGTTAGTTGCTTTTGATAAATATGTTGATAAATTCAACAAAGAAAATTTATCTTCAAATAAAGAATATGATGCTAAGTACTCTATTCATTATGATGCAAAAACCTGGTTAAAAGAATTGCTAGATGGTTTAAATAAAAACGATATAAAGTATCAAGAAGTTGAAAAATATTATAACAAGTAAGTCTTTTAAGAAATTATTTTGATATATATGATAGGAGAATATATGATGATAGATTCAACAACCTTACATAATCTAAAAGTAGATTATCATAAATTAGAGAATATGGGTTTTCAAAAGATTGATGGTTATTATCAATATGTTATACCAATAATGCAACAACAATTTGAATTATTTGTCATAATTGATAAAGAAAATATTATTCAATCAAAAGTTATAGAAATTGCAAGTAATGAAGAATATATTCTTTATAATGTTAAATCATCTAAAGGGAATTATGTTGGCCTAATGCGTGAAGAATATCAAAAAAACATAGATGAAATAGTACAAACTTGTTGTACAAAAAATGTCTTTAAAAGTGTTTATGCTAATTATGTCATCAAATATATAAAAGGAAAATATGGAGATGAATTTGAATATTTGTGGACAAAATTTCCTGAGAACGCTGTAGCTAGAAATAAGAAAAACAATAAATGGTATGTAGCATTATTAGTGGTTGATAAAAATAAAATTGGTATTAATGATGAGGGAAAAGTTGAAATCATCGATTTGATGATGAAACCAGATAAAATTGAGAAAATTGTTGATCATAAAAAGTATTTTCCAGGTTATCATATGAATAAGAAATATTGGATAACTATTCAATTGGATGGATCTGTTGATATTAAAGATATTTATCAATTAATTGATAGTAGTTATGCATTATCTTTGAAGAAAAAATAAGAGATTATATAAGTTTAATTCTAAAAGAAAAAACAGCAGTTCATAAAACTGCTGTTTTATATTAATCTAGATCTTGACCATTAGATTCAATACATTTCTTATACCAATAGTAAGAATCTTTAGTAGAACGAGAGAAATCACCAGTACCATCATCATGTCTATCAACATAAACAAAACCATATCTCTTAGCTAATTGTCCAGTACCTGCAGAAACAATATCAATTGGTCCCCAAGTTGTATAACCAATCAAATTAACACCATCATCACTAGCTTCTCTCATAGCTTTAATATGTGATTTAAAGTAATCAATTCTATATTGATCATGAATAGAACCATCTTCTTCAACTTTATCAAAAGCACCAAAACCATTTTCCACAACCATCAATGGCGTACCTGGGTAACGAGATGATAATTTCTTTAATGTATATTTCAAACCATCAGGATCAATCTGCCATCCCCAATCAGATGCTTTTACATATGGATTCTTAGCACCACCAATAAGATTACCACCAGTTGTTTCAACATTAGGATCAGTTGTTACACAGTTAGACATATAATAAGAGAATGTATACATATCAACTGTACCTTCTTTTAAGATAGCTTTATCTTCTTCAGTAATGAAAGAATAATCAATACCATTCTTTCTAAAATAATTCAATGCGAATTCAGGATATTCACCTCTAACTTGAACATCACCACAGAAATCATTGAACATACTATCTTTTTCTTGACAAGCCAACATATCCTTTGGATTACAAGTATATGGATACCATGTAATATGACAAATCATATTACCAATCATAAAATCAGGATTAATTTCATGTCCAGCTTTAACAGCTAAAGCTGAAGCAACAAATTCATTATGTAAAGCTTCAAATCTTACTTGAGGATCATCAGTAAACTTATCAAATGTAATTGGTTCAGTAGCATTTAATAAATCACGATCAATCACACCAACACCATATAAAGGTGCAGTTCCTTCACCTAAAGTTGCACAGTTAATTTCATTAAATGTCAACCAATATTTTACTTTATCCTTATAGCGTTTAAAACAAGTAGTAGCATATTTCACGAACAAATCTACAACTCTTCTATCGGCAAATCCATTATATTTAGTTACTATAGCCCATGGAATTTCATAATGACATAAAGTAATCAATGGTTCGATATTATACTTCTTACATTCATCAAATACCTTATCATAGAATGCTAAACCAGCTTCATTAGGCTCCTCATCATCACCATTAGGGAAAATTCTAGCCCAGTTTATAGACAAACGTAATGTAGTAAATCCCATTCCAGCAAAAAGCTTAATATCTTCTGCATAATGATGATAAAAATCAATAGCTTCATGAGATGGATAAAAAGCATCTTCTACAGTTTGTGGACAAAAAGTTCTAGGAGTATCAACATCTCCACCTAATAACATATCAGGAACTGATAAACCTTTACCATCTTCTAAATATGCACCTTCACATTGGTTAGCCGCTAAAGCGCCTCCCCATAAAAAACCTTCTTTAAAACCCATTTTTATTTCCTCCTTTTATTCATATATTTATTATAACGAATATAATCTTAAATATCCATATTATAAAATCATATCTTTATAAGAAATTTATGAAAAATATGGTATAATATGATAACGAAACGGGGAATGAATATGTTTATAATACTATGCATATTAATATTGTTGATGTTTTTTTTCATCAAAGATTCATATGAAAGGTTTGGATGATAACTATTTATCAATGGATAATACTTTAGCGATTAAAGGTATTTTTGTTGTGTTGATATTTTTAAGCCATATTAGAACATATACATCATTTGATTTTGTTTTAGATACAGCTACTATAAAACTAATTGATCTTATGAGTCAATTAGTTGTAACGATGTTTTTGTTTTATTCAGGATATGGTATATATGAATCGATTAAGACAAAAAATAATTATATACAAAACTTTCCAAAACATCGAATAGGTTATGTGTTTATGAATTTGATTTTAGGTTTAAGTTTATATATGATATTAAATATATTTATTCATAAGTCATATCCTATAGAAAATATTATATTGTCATTTATTGGTTTAAAAAGTATAGGTAATAGTAGTTGGTTTATGTTTGCAATATTAATTTTATATATAACTGCTTATCTTTCTTTTAGAATATTTAAAAAGCCAAAACAAGCTATTATGAGTGTTACGATATTATCCATAGTATATGTTTTAACGATGACATATTTTGAATATTCGCCAAGATATAGTTGTACACATTTATGCTTTGCTTTAGGTATGTGGTATTCTTATTATCATCATAGTATTGATGCTTTTTTAAAGAATAAAATGTCTTCTTATTATTTTATAACAATAGGCATTGGTATATTAATGATATTATCAGCAGTTATTATTTCAAATATAGGTGAAATAGGTTATTTTAGTAATTTATTATATAATATTATAGCTATGTTTTTTTCACTATTTATTGTTTTTTGTTCAATGAAAATTTCATTTTGTAGTCGAATACTTATACATATCAATGATTATGCATATATGTTTTTATTTTTAACAATATTGATACTAGTTGTTCTGGTCGAATTCATGAATGCTATTTCCACAAAATCAAGAGATAAATTTTTAGTATAAATAAAAATCATAGTATTTTAAAAATTTGTTATTGTACTTATTTATATTTTTGATTTACAATATGATTAGAGAGGGGAAATAATAGTGGATTCATCAAAAAATGTTGATATGATACATGGACCGTTGCTTAAGAAAATGGTTATGTTTGCATTGCCTTTAGCAGCAGGAAGTGTTTTGCAACAATTGTTTAATATGTGTGATTCAGCAATTGTTGGAAATTTTGCAAGTTCTGAAGCTTTAGCAGCTGTTGGTGCAAATACTTCAGTTGTATCTTTATTTGTTAATTTTTTTGTGGGTATCTCTGTTGGTACTAGTGCTGTAATTGCTAATTATTTTGGTAGTGGTAGAGAAAAAGATATTACTAAAGCTGTTCATACATCTATTACTGTAGCATTGATTTGTGGATTATTTTTAGCGGTTTTTGTTCAATTTATTGCCCAACCGATGTTACTTCTTATGGGAACACCAGAGAATGTGATTGATTTAGCAGTGCTATATTTAAGAATATATGCTTTAGGTATGCCTTTTATTTTATTGTATAACTTTGGTTCGGCAGTTTTAAGAAGCTCAGGAGATTCTAGAACACCTTTTATTGCTTTAGTTATTGGTGGTGTAGTTAATGCTATATTAAATATGATACTAGTTATCATTTTCCATTTAAGTGTCGAAGGAGTCGCTATCGCAACTGCAGTTTCTAATATTTTAGCTTCTGGTATTGTGTTATATACTTTAATGCATAGAGAAGAAGTGATACGTTTTGACTATCATCGTTTAGGAATTCATAAAGAAGAATTAGTTAAAGTTTTAAAAATTGGGGTTCCAGCAGGATTACAAGCTGTTGTTTTTTCTTTATCTAATGTTGTTATTCAATCAAGTGTCAATAGTTTTGGATCGTCTGTTGTGGCAGGAAGTTCTGCAGCTGCTAATTTTGAGTTTATTAGTTATTGTATTGTGAATGGTTTTTCACAAACAGCGACAACGTTTGTTGGTCAAAACTATGGTGCTAAAGAATATGGCCGATGTCGTAAAATTTGGAAGATTGCATTGGCTTGTGGTATTGGTGCAACTATGGTCGTTGATTTTACCATTGTCTTGTTTAGATATCCATTAGTTCATCTTTTTACTCAAGATACAGCAGTTATTCCATATGCTGCTCAAAGAGTATTGCAGATTATGAGTTTACATTGGTTATTAGGTACATATGAAATTACTGGTTCTACATTAAGAGGTTATGGTAATTCTATGGTTCCAGCACTTTTATCAGTATTTGGTACATGTGTTGTAAGACTTGTATGGGTTTATTTTACAAATATTTATTGTCATACTTTTACTATGTTACTTTTGGTATATCCAATATCATGGATGATTACAGGTGTCTTAGTGATAGGATATTATTTGATGACTAGAAAAAAATTGGAGGTTGCATAAAAAGATTGGAATTTCCAATCTTTTATTTTCCAAAATTTGTAAACGGTTTCTAAAATACTTGAAAATGAGCTATAATAGAGTAAAATAATCATGAATTTAGTAGGGAGAATTGTATGGATATATTAAAGAAAAAATGGATTTATATTATTGCGGGTTTTGTTGTGTATTTATTTATGGGATGTTCATTGGCTTGGAGTGTTTTTGTTGTGCCACTTGAAACATTGTTTAATTGGACTAGGGATCAAACATCTTTAGCTTTTACAATCAACATTTTGATGTTTGCAGTTGGAAGTATATTAACGGGTATGTTAAGTAAGAAACTTTCTTTTTCAATGTTGTTGAAGATATCGGCTATACTTATGTGTGTAGGATTTTTGCTTTCGAGTTTGATTAGTTCGGTTTTTCAATTGTATTTGACTTATGGTGTATTAGTTGGTGTAGGTATTGGATTAGGGTACAATTGTGTTTTATCGGCTTGTCCATTGTGGTTACCTGAAAAGGCCGGTACAGCAACTGGTATTTTATTAATGGGTTATGCTTTAAGCACAGCTATTTTTGGACCCGTATTGAATACGTTGATTTCATCTGTTGGTATTGTTAATACGTTTAGAACGTTAGGTTTTGTTTGTGGTGCGGGTATATTTATTGGAAGTTTTTTTATTCGAGTACCAAAACTTCAAGAATTAGAACAGTTACCACAAGTTTCTAGAAATGCGAATAAGAAAACATATAATGTGATTACTTCTGAAATGGTTAAAAAACCTATATTTTGGGTTTATTTCATTATTGTTGTTTTGTTTGGAGGTATGGGATTGACAGTGGTTAATCATTGCTCACCAATGTTGACAGAAGGTTTAGCAGTTAGCGCAACACTTGCCGCATTGGTTGTGAGTATTACTTCTATTTGTAATGGTGTGTCACGTTTTTTATGGGGTATTGTTTTTGATAAGATTGGGGTTAAACGATGCTTATTATTGGTGTCTATTTGTTTTATAGTGGCATCTGTAGGCATGTTTATATCATTTATTAGTAATATTACATTTTTATTTATTATGAGTGCTTGTTTAATGTATGCATCTTATGGAGGCAATGCGATTACTTGTGCTTCTGTTATTAGAGAATTATTTGGCCATAGAACGTTTTCATTGAATTTTTCTGTGTTATCTTTAAATACTGTTATTAATTCATTTTTTCCTACAATTATAGGATTAGTTCAAGTATCTACAGGAACATATATCTTACCATTGATGATTTTAATTGGTGTTTCAATGATATCTATGATAATGATTTTTATATTTACAAAACTTTATAATAAAGATTATGAAAATGGAAATGAAGCATTAGAAAGATAATTAGGGAGGTATTATGGAAAGGCAATTTGAATTCGATTTAAAGGAAATCAAAAAGACATCACTAGACGCATTTTGTCAACATATTCTTGAAGGATTTATGGAAGCTATGCAAGATGAAGATTTTCTAAAAGAACTCGAAGAATATAAAAAAACAAAGAAATAAACTAAAAGCAGCAAATTGCTGCTTTTTAAACTATATGCGCTAGTACTGCTTTTATAATAATATTCACTGTTTTTTGTTTGATATCTTTACGTGATAGATTTAAGTTATGATAAGTAATCTTGTATGGTAATTCATTACCAGTTTGATTGATTTGAAAATAGATTTCGCCTGCTATACTGTCAGCATTATTAGGATCAACATTACTAAAAGAACCTGTTACCCCAATGCCAATATCACTTTTAAAAGTATTTTTTGCTACCTTAGCCATTTCAATAGCTGTTTCCTTGCTATAAACACCATAGTTATCAATAATATCACTTGGAACTCCAAACATCATTTTAGCTTCATTAGAATAACTAATATAACTTCCTTTCATAATAGCAGAAGAACCTTCATAATCTGTAATATTACTTGCAACTAATCCAGAAGTACAACTTTCCATAGTAGCTATTTCTAGATTATTATCAATCAAATATTGTGTCAATTCACCATTATTTAAACTAATAATATATTTCTTGATTTTTCTAATAATAATTAAATCATCTATGTTATCTAGATATGTCCAACTCATATGATATTCCTGTCTGAATATCAATATTTCTACTTTATTTTTATAATGGACAGCACGAGTATAAAATGAGTGGTTACTCATTATAGGGTTTAATGCTTCATTTTCGGTATATGATTCAAATATAAATAAATTATCTTTAATATGATATGTTTTCATTTTATTCTCCTTTTCGCATTTATTCTACCATAAAATAAGCATTTAGAGTATACTAAATAATGGTGATAATATGAAAGAAATAAAAATAACTGATATTAAAGGCATACAAATAGGATCATACGAAGATGCTCAAGCAGCTACAGGCTGTACTGTAATTATAGCTAAAGATGGAGCAACAGCTGGTGTTGATGTAAGAGGTGGAGCACCTGCAACGAGAGAAACAGATTTATTGAATCCTAAGAATTTAGTGTCTAAGATTCATGCAATCATGCTTAGTGGTGGTAGTGCTTTTGGATTGGATGCATGTAGTGGAGCTATGCAATATTTAGAGGAAAATGATATAGGTTTTGATATGCATGTGGCTAAAGTACCAATTGTTTGTGGTGCTTCTTTGTTTGATTTAAGTGTAGGTAATCCAAATATTAGACCTGATAAACAAATGGGCTATAAAGCATGTGTTAATAGTGAAAAGAATGAAATATTAGAAGGTAATTATGGTGCAGGATGTGGTGCGAGTGTTGGTAAGCTATTAGGACCACAATATGCAATGAAAGGTGGATTAGGCACTTATGCTATGGATTTTGATGGTGTTCAAGTAGGTGCAGTAGTAGCTGTGAATGCTTGTGGAAATGTTGTGGATTATCAAAGTAGAGAAATACTAGCAGGTACATATAATAAACAAAAACATGCATTCATTGATTTAGATAACGCAATGCAAAATATAAGACAAACTCCAGGAGCTAATACAACTATAGGTTGTATTGTAACAAATGTTAAGCTTGATAAAGCCCAGTGTACAAAAATTGCATCAATTGCACATAATGGTTATGCCTTAGCTATTTCACCTGTGCATACTATGAGTGATGGTGATACCATATTTGTCATGAGTACTAACGAAATAGAAGCTGAAGTAGATGTTGTCGGTATTTTAGCTACAAAAGTGATGGCAATAGCTATCAATAATGCTGTAAGAAAAGCCAAAAGTGCTTATGGACTATTGGCATATCAAGACATATAAAAAGAATTCGCATATGCGAATTCTTATTTTATACGACTGTTTTCTAAGGCTTGTTCAATATCTTCAATAAGATCATTCACATTTTCTATACCCACTGATATTCTAAGAAGTCCATATTCGATGCCTATTTCTTTTTGTAATTCAACAGGATAGGATTCATGAGTCATTGTTGCAGGATGACATATCAATGATTCAACACCACCTAAACTTACAGCTAAAGCAAATATCTTTAAGGATTTTGCAAATATTTTCATATTATAATTACTCTTTAAAACAATAGATAAAACTGCTCCATATCCTGTAGCTTGCTTATTTTGAATATCATGGTTGGGATGTGATTTTAATCCTGGATAATATACTTTTGATATAGCTTCATGATTTTCTAAATATTGTGCTATTTTTAAGGCGTTCTCATTATGTCTTTCCATTCTTAATGGTAATGTTTTAATGCCTCTTTGAATAAGATAACTATCAAAAGGAGATAAAATACCACCATAAGTATTTTGTAAAAACTTTAATTTCTCATATAATTGATCATCATTAGTGCAAACAAAACCTGAAATGGAATCTGAATGACCACTATAGAATTTAGTAGCAGAATAAACAACAATATCAGCACCTAAATCTAATGGCTTTTGAAAATAAGAAGTTAAAAATGTATTATCAACTATTAATAATATATCTTTTTCTTTAGCTATTTTACTAATATATGCAATATCATATATTTCTAATAGGGGATTAGAAGGTGTTTCAATAAATATAGCTGTAACGTCATCTAAATCAGTTTCATCTAAATGATTAAAATCTCTAATAATTTCATACTCTAATCCATGATCTTCAAATAATGTTGAAAAATAACGATAAGTACCACCATAAACATTAGAATTAAATAAAATCTTATCACCTTTTTTAAATAAACCAAAAACTAAAGTTGTAGCTGCCATACCACTTGAAGTTCCTAAAGCATAATTGGCATCTTCTAATTGTGCCACTAAAGTTTCTACATAATAGCGTGTTGGATTGTTGCCTCTAGCATATTGAAAATCTGTATAATTTTCAATACCAGGTTGGACAAATGTAGTAGATAATTCTAAGGGAACATTGACACCATAGACATCTTCATTTGTTCTAAATCCTGCGTGAACAGCTTTTGTTTCATACTTCATTTTATATATTCCTTTCAATTATTAATAATTCGGCCAAGGAATTTCCTTGTTCTTTCTTGTTTTGGATTGGTTATAACTTCTTTAGCATTTCCTTGTTCAACAATGTATCCACCATCCATAAAAATGACACGATCAGCCACGTCACGAGCAAAGCTCATCTCATGTGTTACTATAATAGATGTCATATTTTCTTTAGCTATTCCCTTAATAACATCTAAAACTTCTTGAACCAATTCAGGATCCAGAGCACTGGTTGGTTCATCAAATAAAATAATTTCAGGTTTCAATGCAAGTGCTCTAGCTATCGCAACACGTTGTTGCTGACCACCAGATAATTCACTTGGACGCATATCTTTTTTATCTAATAAACCAACCCTATCCAGCAATTCTTCAGCTAATTGATTAGCATCATCTTTGTGCATCTTTTTTACAACTGTAAGGGGGAGAGTTATATTTTTTATGACGTTCTTGTTTTCAAAGAGATGATAATCCTGAAAAACCATGGCCGTTGCTCTGTGTATATCTAAATAGTTTTCTTTTTTCAAATGTTCACTATCATAAAAATGCTGACCAATTTCTACAGTTCCCTTTTGAGGAACCTCTAATAAATTCAAACATCTTAGAAATGTTGATTTTCCTGAACCAGAAGGGCCAATAATAGCTACTGTTTCACCATCATTTACATCTAAGTCAATACCTTTTAATACTTCTATATCACCGAAAGATTTATGTATATTTCTGATTTTTATCATTTTTATATTCTCCATTTCTTTTCAATATATTTTTGTAAATAAGTTAAAACTGTACAAAACATGAGATATATAAAAGCGACTTCTAAATATAAAGCTAAAACTTCATAAGTTCTAGCAGCAATGGTTTGTGTTACATGAAACATTTCAGCTACTGTTATGTTTGCAGCTAATGAAGTATCTTTAACTAAGCCAATAAATGTGTTGGATAAGGCTGGAATACTTCTCTTTAATGCTTGTGGTAAAACAATATGAACCATAGATTGCACATAAGTCATACCTACAGAATAAGATGCCTCTATTTGACCTTTAGGGACTGCTAGTATAGATCCTCGAATAGTTTCAGAAGCATAAGCACCTACATTTAAAGAAAATGCAATAATTGCTGAAGGGACAGCAGCAATCAATAGACCGACAGATGCCAAACCATAAAATACAATAAATAATTGGACTAATAAAGGTGTACCTCTAAAAACCCATACATAAAATTGACATATTTGTTTAAGTATTTTTATATTCGCAACTTGAATAATAGCTACTACAATTGCAATGATAAGACCGATACTAAATGAGATGATTGTTAGAGGGATTGTATATAACAATCCCGGTAACAATATCTTTGGAAATGAGCTAATAAGTATCTCAATAACACGGGAAGACATATTAAGCCTCTACAGAAACATCAAAGCCAAAATATTTATTAGATATTTCAGATAATGTTCCTTCTTCTTTTAACTCTAATAATGCATCATCAATGGCTTCTTTTAATTCAGTATCTTCTTGTCTTATGAGTGCAGCTGATTTTGTTGGCTCGTCAGATTGAGCAACAATTTTTACGTCAGAATCACCTTGTTGTTTAATATAATCATAATAAGTTACATTATCATTGACAGTTGCATCAGCTCTACCTTGAATAACTAATTGTATTGAAGAACTAAAACCATCGGTTGCGACAATGCTGCCACCATTTTCTTCAACAATCGTAGCCCAATTACTTGTTGTTGTCTGTGCACAACTCTTACCATCTAAGTCCGCGAATGAACTAATATCAGTAGTATCAGATTTGGTAATAATGACACCATAAGAGTATGTATAAGGTGTAGAGAATAAATATTTTTCTTCTCTTTCTTCAGTAATACCAACTTGATTAAAAATAACATCATATTTTTTAGCATCTAATCCAGCGATAATACCATCCCATTCAGTTTCTACAAATTCTACTTCTACACCTAATTTTTCCGCAACAGCTTCAGCAATCTCTACATCATAACCAACTAATTCATTTGTTGTTTCGTCATGATAAGTATATGGGGAATAAGTACCTTCAACAGCTACTGTAATAACACCCTCTTCTAAAATTTCATCCAATAATGAAGTATCGCTATCACTACTACTTGAGCAACCACTTATTCCTATAGTTAAAACACTTGCTAATAAAATCTTTAATATTTTTTTCATTTTTTAATCCTCCTTCTAAAATCATTAAAGTTTATCATTTATATATTTCATCCCTAGTTATCTCCCTCCTAATAAAAAATCGTCCATACAAAGGACGATTCAATCGTGTTACCACCTTTTTTTAAAATAACTTCACAGTTATTTCCTCATCAAGTACCATCATACTTTATCACGATAACGGGTGAATCCGACATACCCTAACAAATTTGCTCAGATATGCAACTCCAAGACCATCTTCATCTATCCTTAACTTCTCCTTTTCACCAACCAGGATTTCTCTAAACGCATCCAATAGATTACTCTTCTCTTCTCTGTTTTTCTATAAATCATATTAAACCTATAGGAAAAATATGTCAAGAGTTTTAATAAATTATTTTTATTCTGTGATTCAAATATGATAATGTCTTAATGTACCCAGATTGATTCTGTCCCAGCT
>JAJQFG010000119.1 GCA_021201315.1 Erysipelotrichaceae bacterium | reverse complement strand
AGTTCTTCCTGTTTAGCACTCTTAAGCATGACAAAGACAGATTCTTTATTGCTTGCATTTTTTCTTAGATATTTACTGATTTGTAGATAGTTTTTGATTTCTTCCTGATATTCAGTATTATCTGGTAGTTTAAAGATAACACAGTTCTTTTGCATAGATAATGGTCTTAATTCATCATCAGTATAGTTGTAATCATTATATGGTGTAATGATTAATAAACTGACTGGATAATTAGTTGTGAATTGAGGATCATCAATCGCTTCATTGAAGGGGAAGCTATATCTTGAATTATATCTGAATCTCTTTTCACGATATAATTCACCAAAGATGATAGTTCTTAATTCATTCATGATTTCACTATGTTCAATGAATTCATTCTTGATAGCTCTATTAAGATCCTGTTCAGCATTCGTTAGGAAACTATAATAATCACCATCTTTTTGAACATATGTTTGTCTGATAAGACGTTTTAAAGCTTCTTCCACATTCTTTGTAAGATCAACTCTATCCTGATCAACATGGTCAATCATTAATGTAGTGATATTGGTAATATCAGCTTTGATTTCCTTAACATATTTAATCATGAATAATACTTTTAATACTTCTACATCAAATGGTTCTAATTCTTCATTTCTAATAGCATTATCAATAACATTACGATATTGATGGTCAATCCATTTTTCGAGGCAGTCATAGAATTTATTGAATGATACCAATGTTCCTATTTCATTGTCTTTAATAGCAATGGCTGATTCTTGGATAAGAGCTAGCATTGATCTTTCACCTTCAGAAAGATGCTTACCTGATGAACTGTTGTTTCTAATCTCATTTAAGACGTTTGACAACAAATCAAACTGATAAGGAATAAATGGATAGATATTAGCAAAATCTTCAGCAGAACTGTATTTACGCTTGAATTGTGTATTGTTTGAGAAATCTATAAGATTCTTAATGATGGATTCCTTGCCATCATAATAAGCCATTAAAGTATCTCTAGCGACATCTGTTTTATCCAGTATTCTCTTTTGAATAACTTCAGCAACATCACTTGAAGATAAAGATAAACGCATATTAAAACGTGCCTGAATCTTTGAGAAATCCTCGCCACGAACTTTTGTAACTTCATCAATGTTTTGTTGTGACGTGACAATAATCCATGCCTGACCTTTACAATATGTACTGAAATCTTCAGAAATTGTTTGAAGGTTTAATAATAGTTTTGAATCATCAGCAATATACTGGCCAATTTCATCAACTAAAAATACAACTCTATGATTAGGACCTTTCTTGTTGCAGTATTCAGCAATCATTTTTGCAAAGTCTTCTACAGACATACGAACATTATCATGAATATCCTTGCATAATTGGTTGGCATCAGCTTCATCCATTATATCCAGTTCAGTCACAACCTGAACAAATTTTTTCTCCTGAACTTGATATTCTTTCTATCACTAACCCAGTCTTTGCCTACAACCTCTTGATATCTATCTTTAAATAGTTCATATTTACCTTCATCATCTAAATGTCTTTCAAAATCAGCTAACATAGGATTTCTATCATCATAGCCTAATTGCCTGTTAAAGGCTCTTAAAAAGACAGATAATATAGCTTCCTTGGAATCATGATCATCATTGCTTAATGATTCAATATTAAATAACATAATATCACTAGGCATAGATGCAGCTGTCTTCATATTAGCAATTACAATATCATCATCTATCTTTTCACCATCAATAAAATAATCAACAGGACTCTTACCTTCACATTCCTTGCTTTCCAGTATATATGATAATATCTTCATGAAATGTGATTTACCTGAACCATAGAATCCTGAAATCCATACACCAATATTCTTTGTAGAAGAATTCATAGTTGATGTATATTGATCAAAGAACTGGCTAAAATGTTTTCTTAGTTCTCTGGTTACGACATATTCTTCCGGTTCCTGTTGTTTGGAGTCATCATCATTGCCAATCTTGATAACACCATTTATATTTCTATCTATATCTCTTTTAAATAATTCTTTTATGATCATTTTTCTCTCTCTCCTAATCAATCAATTTAAATGCACGATAATAGTTGCTATTAAGCTTTCCAAATAATTTAATTTCAAGACCATTATAAACACCAGGCAAGAATAATATCACTGGTATATTATCTATCTGTTGATGCAGGTTATTCAATATTTTATGAGCTCTTACTATAGGATATATCTTGCCAACACCAGTAATAAATACAATAGAGTTATCATCAATATGCTCTTCAATATAGTTGATATAATAATTATCATCAACAGTATCGACACCTAAGGAATCCTTGATACTTTCTGCTACTTCTCCGTAACCTTCATCTTCTTCCATCATAAAGACATCCTCTAATATATCTTCTTCCTTAAGGTAATCTATCATCATATTGTATAAATCAAATACTTTGATGTTATAATCAAGATGAGTCTTATGATTTACATCATCTGCTAATTTGGTTACATAGTCTCTGACAAAGATTTCATCTGATGGATCATAGTCAAATACAAAATAGCTGACTTCGTTAGCTGAACCAAGATTCTTTTGAAATTCAACAGATGAAATCTTTCCTTTCATAGCATCTAATCTATCTTCTAAATTGTTCATTTGAATTATCCTCCCATCAGCATAAATAAGTAATCATCATGGTTATATTTTCTAAGAATGTCTTCCAATGTACCATCAACATATTGATATTGAATGAGACATTCTTTTTTATTATTAAGCAAGCCAGCTTCTAGTAAGAACTTTACATATGTTTGTGCTATCTTCTTAAGAGAAACTTCACTAATCTTTTGGACACTTTCATAAGTTAATCTCTTGTTATCCAAATAGATTCTTACATCATTATTAACAACTGTTTTTTCACCTAAAATGATCTTTTCCTTATAGACTTCTATCATAAAATCATGAAACAGATCATCACTTAACATGACTGATAACAAAACAATTTGTTTTGCAGTATCTAGATCACATGTAGAAAGTAGTTGTTGTAGTTCAACAGGCAATGTCATAATACGATTATATGTTGTGTTAGCTATCTTTCTTTTACGATCATCAGAAGGAGCCATATAGATATTTTCGTTGCGTGATAGGTTACATAATTCAGTTCTGGATAAACCTTGTACGATATATTCAGCAGTTTTGCGTGATTCCTGTACCCATAGTAATGTTGATGTAATTGTTGCTTTATAGTTTTTACTCATGGTTATCCTCTTCTACAGGCAATATATCAATGATATCATCAAAAGTACAATCCAATGTTCG
>JAJQFG010000100.1 GCA_021201315.1 Erysipelotrichaceae bacterium | reverse complement strand
CAGACTGGTGCTAATGTTTGATATTTTTTAGGACATTTTCAAAATTGCTTGACAGTGTAATTTTTTTATTAATATTATTTTAACCACATTTATGTATTTATGGTACAATATCAATAATTGGGGAAGTGAACTATATGAGAAAAAGATTAATTCTTTTTATTCTAACAATTGCAATTATTTTGATAGAAATAAATGTATTGAATTATCATACTTATGATGATTCAGCTAATATATCAAATACTATTGAATCTACTAATGATACAAATAAAGAATTATTTGAAGAATATTATGATCAAGCTGAAGAATTAATGTCTACTATGACATTAGAAGAAAAAGTTGGACAAATGTTCATTGCTAGATATCCAAATAATAATGTTATTAATCAGATTGAAGAAGAAAACCCTGGTGGATATATTCTATTTCAAAAAGATTTTGAAAATAAAACAAAAGAATCAATGTTAGAGGAACTTACTGAATGTCAAAATGCAAGTAAGATACCTTTATTATTAGGTGTAGATGAAGAAGGTGGAACAGTTGTAAGGGTGAGTTCTATTACTGCTTTTAGAACTACTAAATTTAAATCACCACAAAAATTATATCAAGAGGGTGGTTATGAAGCAATTATTGAAGATTCTAAAGAAAAGTCTGAATTATTATTAAATATTGGAATAAATATAAATTTTGCTCCAGTAGCGGATGTTTCTACTTCAAGTAGTAATTTTATTTATGATAGATCATTTGGTAAAGATGCTAGTGAAACATCTACATATGTTTCAACTGTTGTTGAAACAATGAACACATCCAATATCATTTCTTGTTTAAAACACTTTCTTGGATACGGTAATAATGGTGATACTCATACAAATATTGTTGTAGATGAAAGAGATTATGAAACATTTGAAACATCTGATTTTTTACCCTTCATTGCAGGTATACAATCTAATGCACCTACAATAATGGTTTCTCATAATGTTGTTACAAGTATGGATGATGATTATCCAGCATCTTTATCTAAAAATGTTCATGATATTTTAAGAGAAGAATTAGGATTTAGTGGTGTTATTATTACAGATGATTTGGATATGGAAGCTGTCTCAGATTATGTTAAAGATGGAAGTGCTGCTGTTTTAGCTGTACAAGCAGGTAATGATATGATTATTTCTTCAAATTTTGTAAAAGAGAAACAAGAAGTTATTGTTGCGGTTAATGATGGCACTATTTTCACGGAAATAATTGACATTGCTGTTAGAAGAATATTAGCTATGAAATATGCTTATGCAATTATTTCATAGCTTTTTATATACATGAAACTGATAATACTAATATATCTCTATTAATAGCATAATTCTTTTCTGTATTACAAATAATACATGATGTACCCATCTCATATTGACTATGTGCTAATTGATTAAAGCTTTTGACATGTTTCTTTTCAAACATACTACCTTTCTTGATTTCAATACAATGTAATTTCATATTATCTATTAAAATAAGATCAATTTCATTTTGATGATTATCTCTATAATAATATCCATTAAATTTTAATCCATTATTTTCATATGATTTCTTAATTTCATTCATCACATATGTTTCCATAAAAGCACCTGCCAGATTACTAATCATTAAATATTCAGGATTATTGACACGTGCTAAATGTGTAGCTAAACCTGTATCACAAAAATAGAGTTTGGGAGATTTTGTAACACGTTTTGATAATTTATATTCACTATATGGTTGAAGAAGATAAATAATACCACTTGTTTCTAATATTGATATCCATGATTTAATTGTTTTAGAATCAACACCAATGTTTTTAGCTATATCTGAATAATTCACCTGTTGTGACGTCAATGTAGCTATATATTGTAAGAAATTATGAAAAGCTAATTTATCTTTTATATTGATAAGTTCTGATACATCTCTATCTATATAAGTATTGACATAATTTTCATAATATTCAAATGTATCACTATCTTTGTCCTTATATAATTCAGGATACATACCTCTTACTATTATTTTATATAAATCATTCACATTTATTGATTCAAATGCTTTATGATATATTTCTAAAGAAGGTAAAAAAGGATTTTCTTCTTTTCCAACAATTTCACTATAACTTAATGGCATCATTTTTAAAATACTCGCTCTACCAGCTAAAGATTGTGTGACACCTTTCATCATTGAAAATGTTTGTGAACCTGTTAATACAAACATACCATTAGCATTACCATCTTTTAATCTTTTTTCATTAACTATTGATTCAATCACTTCCATTAATATTGGAGCATATTGTATTTCATCAATAATAAGAGGTGTACCATGTTGTTGGATAAAAAATTCTGGATCTTCTAATGCTTCTCTTCGACTAGAAATATTATCCAATGAAACATAATGAAAACCAACTTGTACCAATTTATATACCTCTGTAGATTTTCCAACTTGTCTAGGACCTGTCACAATGACAACAGGATAATGTTTGAGTGAATTAACTATTCGATTAAATATTGTTCTTTGATACATTTATATTTCTCCTTTGTACAAATTTGTAATTTAATTCCATATTTGTACAATTATTATATCATAATTTATATAATAATTATAGTAAATATCATGAATTTTATTCATAAAAAAAGTTCTCATACGAGAACTAAGACGAGCAGGTGATGAGAATCGAACTCACGTAGTCAGCTTGGAAGGCTGAAGTTCTACCATTGAACTACACCTGCATAAAAAAATATTGGTGCCCAAGGCCGGAGTCGAACCGGCACGGATTTTAAGGTCCACAGGATTTTAAGTCCTGTGCGTCTACCAATTTCGCCACTTGGGCAGGCAATAAATAAAAATGGTGACCCGTAGGCGACTTGAACGCCTGACCCTCTGATTAAAAGTCAGATGCTCTACCAACTGAGCTAACGGGTCACGAATGGTGGAGAGGGACGGATTCGAACCATCGAACCAAAAGGAACTGAGTTACAGTCAGCCGCGTTTAGCCACTTCGCTACCTCTCCGTGGTGCCGACTAAAGGACTTGAACCCTCAACCTACTGATTACAAGTCAGTTGCTCTACCAGTTGAGCTAAGCCGGCTGATAATAAAAATGGTGGAGGTTAACGGGCTCGAACCGCTGACCCTCTGCTTGTAAGGCAGATGCTCTCCCAACTGAGCTAAACCTCCAATATGGCTGGGATACCTGGATTCGAACCAGGGCAATGACAGAGTCAAAGTCTGTTGCCTTACCTCTTGGCTATATCCCAATTTATCGTGCTCATATATAATAGCAAAACATCATCAAGTAGTCAATAACTTTTTTTAATTTTTTAAAAGTTTTTGTGATTCAAATATGATAATGTCTTAATGTACCCAGATTGATTCTGTCCCAG
>JAJQFG010000031.1 GCA_021201315.1 Erysipelotrichaceae bacterium | reverse complement strand
AAATATAAATATGATCATTATGCGTCAAGTGAATCAGATGGTCTAGCATATAAAACTATTTTTAAAAATAAATATCATTTTTTGTCTAATCATGATATATTTATTAATAAGGAAATAAAAATATCTAATAATGATTTTATATGATTTTTAGAAGGTTTTTATAATTTAAGTGAGGGAGTATAAAAATGTTTACTTTGATATCTCAAATATTAAAAGATTTTTTGGCTATGTTTTATCAATATGGTGCAATAACAATTATCTGTGCTTTGTTAATAATTATTGTTTGGAAAGAAGTAGAAAATACCTCTTTGAAAATAATATGGCAGAATCTTATTCAACAATTGAAAGAAAAGAAATGGCAGAAAAGGTTTGTATTAGTTGTTTATATTGTTTTTATTTTACAATGTACGATTTTTAATCGTGATTTTAATACCAACCCATTAGAAAATGTATTAGGTAGTTGGTGGATAATCAAAGATAGTTCTATCAATTATGAACTTTTTGAGGATATCTTAATTTTTATGCCTTTATATCCATTGTTAGCTATAAACGGATTGCTTAAAACAATAAACAAACTAGAAAAATATAAAGGAATATATATTCCACTTTGTTTATCATTATCCATTGAACTTATTCAATTATTCTTTAGAATAGATTCATTTCAGTTATCTACTATTGTATTTAATACTTTAGGTGGTTTTGTTGGAGCTTTGATTTATGACTATTTAAAAATTGTGTTAAATAATAAAGAACGAATTGGGAACGACTAGTTTCCAATTTTTTTAGAGAAATATTGTAAACTATAAGTTTAAAATAAGTTGACAATAATTTGTGCTTATGATAGTTTATCGTTGTATTGGAGATATACTATGAGTGAGTTAAAAACAATCGATATGGTTCATATTGCTTTATTTGCTGCTTTAATGGCTATTTGTTCATGGATTTCTATTCCTGCAACGATTCCTTTTACTATGCAAACATTTGGTGTGTTTATGGCTGTATTAATGTTAGGTGGATATAAAGGTACATTAGCTATATTGGTATATATTATATTAGGGGCTATTGGATTACCTGTTTTTGCTGGTTTTAGTGGTGGATTAAGTTCTTTATTTGGTAGTGCTGGTGGATATATTATGGGTTTTCTATTTTCAGGATTAAGCATGTGGATGATTGAAAAATGGTTTGGAAATAGTGCTATTGTTCAAATGATTTCTATGATAGTAGGGCTTATTGTATGTTATGTATTCGGAACAGTTTGGTTTATGTTTGTATATGGTAGTAGTAATATATTATTGGTGTTAGGATGGTGTGTATTTCCTTTTATTATTCCTGATTTATTAAAAATGGCTTTGGTGTTTGTAATGTCTAATCGTTTGAAAAGAATTATATAATTGTTAATTTTTTAACAAAAATTTGTTAAATTCTGAAAATTTCGCCTCATAATGATGATTTTTTATAATATAACTAGACAAAAATAAATAAATCACATATAATAGCAACATACTTTAAAAGGGGGACGTCATAATGACAAATAGAGTATATAACTTTTCAGCAGGTCCATCTATGTTACCTGAACCTGTATTGGAAAAAGTAGCAGATCAAATGTTATCATATAAGGACACAGGTATGAGTGTTATGGAAATGAGTCATAGATCTGCAGCTTATTTAGAAATCTTTAATGAAACGAAAGCATTATTAAAGAAAGTTTTAGATATACCTGATAATTATAAAATTTTATTTATTCAGGGTGGAGCAACTCAACAGTTTTCAACAATTCCATTAAATTTAATGAAAAATGGAAAGGCTGATTATGTAGTGACTGGTCAATTCTCAAAAAAATCAGCAACTGAAGCTAAGAAGTTTGGTGATGTTCATATTGCCTATGATGGTTCAGTGAATAATTTCAAGCATATTCCTACACAGGATGAATTGGATATTAGAGAAGATGCTTCATATGTTCATTTATGTGCTAATAATACTATTTTTGGTACTGAATGGAAATATGTACCAGATACAAAAGGTGTACCAATTGTAGCAGATATGTCTTCTAATATCTTATCTAAACCTATTAATGTATCTGATTATGGTATGATTTATGCAGGTGCTCAAAAGAATATGGGTATTGCAGGTTGCGGTGTGGTTATTGTAAGAGAAGATTTAATTCAAGATCACAAAGATAATATTCCTGTATTAATGGAATATAATACAATTGCTGATAATGATTCTATGTATAATACACCACCAACATTCTCTATCTATGTATTAGGATTAGTCTTAGAATGGATTGATTCTTTAGGTGGATTAGAAGCTATGCAAGAAAGAAATGTGAAGAAAGCTCAATTATTATATGATTATTTAGATAGTAGTGATTTCTATATAACACATAGTGATAAAGACAATAGATCAATCATGAATGTTACATTTACAACTCCTAATAAGGATTTGGATGCTAAATTCGTTAAAGAATCTATTGCAGCTGGTATGACTAATTTAAAAGGTCACAGATCAGTAGGTGGTATTAGAGCTAGTATCTATAATGCTATGCCTTATGAAGGTGTTGAATTTTTAGTAGAATTTATGAAGAAATTTGAAGAGGAGAATAAATAATGTATAACATTAAGTTGATGAATAAGATTTCTCCAGAAGGTCTTCAATTATTCGATGATCAATATACTTTAGGAGAAGATATTGAAAACGAAGATGGTATTTTAGTGCGTAGTGCTTCTTTACATGAATATGCTTTAAATGACAATTTAAAAGCTATCGCTAGAGCCGGTGCAGGTGTCAACAACATTCCTTTAGATGAATGTAGTGAACAAGGTATTGTGGTATTCAATACACCTGGTGCTAATGCTAATGCTGTTAAAGAATTGGTTTTATGTGGGTTATTGTTATCTTCAAGACGTGTTTTGGAAGGAATTGAATGGACCAAGACATTAAAAGGTAAAATGGATGCTGCAAAACTTGTAGAAAAAGGTAAGAGTCAATTTGTTGGTCCTGAAATTGAAGGTAAGAAGTTAGGTATTATTGGGTTAGGAGCTATTGGTGTGAATGTAGCCAATGCTGCTATTAAATTAGGTATGGAAGTATATGGCTATGATCCTTACATTTCAGTGAATGCTGCATGGGGATTAAGCAAATGGGCAAAGAATGCACCTACAACTGATATTATCTTTAGTGAATGTGATTATATTACATTACATGCACCAAGCACAAAAGAAACAAAAGGTATTATTAACGCAGAAAGCATCGCAAAGATGAAAGATGGTGTACGTATTTTAAATTTTGCACGTGCTGATTTGGTTGATTCAGTAGCTATTTTAGAAGCTGTTAAATCAGGAAAAGTAGCTAAATATGTGACTGATTTCTGCACACCAAATATCATTGATCAAGAAAACATTATCGTTATGCCTCACTTAGGTGCTTCTACACCTGAATCTGAAGACAATTGTGCAAGAATGGCTGTTAATGAAATGAAAGCTTACTTAGAAGATGGTAATATTGTCAATTCTGTTAACTTCCCAATGGTCAATGAACCACGCACTACAAAATATCGTATTTGCATTATTCATAAAAATGTTCCAAATATGTTAGCACAATTTGCTTCTTTATTTGCTAATGAACAGATCAATATTGAAAATATGACAAATCGTGCTAAAGGAGATTATGCTTATACAATTCTTGATACAAATGATAAAGTTGATGTAGAACATTTCCAAAATCTAGAAAACGTTATTAAAGCTAGAGTGATTGGATAAGCCAAGATGAAAATCTTGGCTTTTTATATTTCTTATTTTGTCATATTTTGATAGAATATGAATAGGTGATAATAATGAAAAGGTTTGGAATTATATTATTGATATGTGGTTTATTAACAGGATGTCAAGGACAAGCAACAAGTGAAACTATGCTTGAAAATGAAACATATAGTATTGAAGATACATTAGAATATACAATAGTGAATCATGAAGTTGTGGATGCTGTAACACCTACAAATAATGAAGATTATAGTGTTATTAAAGTTGAAAATGAAGATAATTCGTTTGTGGATGTTATTATGAATGTAAAGAATATTTCAGATGATGATTATGAACTCACTGAAATATTTTCTGGCTATTTTAAAGTCAATAAATTGTCATATGATATATATTTGGCTATTGAATCAAATAATAATACTTCTTTAAGTACTACAGGTACATTAAAAAGTGGTGAAGAAGGATATATTCATATGTATTGTGAAATGGAAGAAAGCCAATTAAAAAATGATACTTCAATGGAATTTAGTGTACTTAACCAAGCCTATTATATCTATACTTTTTCAACTTATGAAGAAACAATTGTCAATGAAGAAAAATCTATAGGAGATAATATAAATCTATCGCGATCTATGATTACATTAGTGGATTTATATACCAATACACAAGTAGAACCATCTGATAAAGGTTTGGTTTATAGTTATATATCAGTTGATAATGAAGATGAATTATTTATAATATTACAAATAGATTTAAGAAATGATAGTGAGGAAGATATTGATCCTAGAGAATATCTTTATTGTGTTTATGTGATGGATGAAGAAAATGTTCAATCACAAGTGATTATTGAAAGCGAAAATCATAAGAAGATATCGGAATCAGGAACTATTGAATCTTTAACAACAAGAACAATTTATTTAGCGATGACATTAAATGAAGATCAAGTGGGTAGTGGTTATATTGAGTTGTTTGTAGAAGGAAGTGTTTTTAGGATAAGTGATTGATTCGCTTATCTTTTTTTGCTCTTTTGATTAGCTAAAACTAACTTATTTTATTGACAAGTAAGAAAAAAAGGAGTATTATCATTTTGAAGTTAGGATAAACTAACCAAAAGTTAGCAAATTCTAACCATCTAATGACAGTAATTGAATAGGAAAGGGTGATAATTATGCCATTAACATTCGCTACTATTGGTGAAGAAAATACGATAATTAAGGTCAGTGGTAATGGAGAAACCCGTAGATTTTTAGAAAACCTGGGGTTTGTTGCAGGTGCTACAATTACTGTAATGTCTGCTATTGGTGGAAATGTTATTGTTGATATAAAAGGCTCTAGAATAGCGATTAATGAGGATATGGCACGCCATATCATGATTTAGGAAGGAGATAAAACTTATGAATTTAAGTGAAGCAAGTGTTGGCAGTACTGTAACTGTTGTAAAAATTGATGGTGATGCTGCTTACAAACGTCGTATTATGGATATGGGGATTACTAAAGGAACAAGCTTATATATTAGAAAGGTTGCACCTTTGGGAGATCCTGTAGAAATAACTGTAAGAGGTTATGAATTATCTGTAAGAAAAAATGATGCTCAATGTGTTGAAGTAAAATAGTTGATTGATTTAAAGGGAGGAAAATATATATGGAAATTAAAATTGCCTTAGCAGGTAACCCTAACTGTGGGAAAACAACCATGTTTAATGCTTTGACAGGTTCTAATCAATATGTTGGAAACTGGCCAGGGGTTACAGTTGAGAAGAAAGAAGGTAAATTAAAAGGTAAAAAAGATGTTATTATTACAGATTTACCTGGTATTTATTCTCTTTCACCTTATACTTTAGAAGAAGTAGTTAGTAGAGATTATTTATTAAAAGAAAATCCAGATGTTATTGTGGATTTGGTTGATGCAACAAACATTGAAAGAAATTTATATTTAACAACACAATTAATTGAAACAGGAGTGCCTGTTGTTATTGCATTAAATATGGCAGACCTTTTAGCAAAACGTGATATTAAGATTGATATCGAAAGATTATCAATGGTATTGAATTGTCCAATTATTGAAACATCTGCTTTAAAAGGCACAGGTTTAGATGATTTAATGGATAAAGCTATTGAAGTAGCTAAGCAAAAAGATGTGGACTTACCAAGAGAAATCTTTAACGAAGATGTAGAAAAAGCAATTACTGCTGTTAAAGATGTATTACCTACATCAATTACAGCTGATAAAGCTAGATGGTATGCTGTTAAATTATTAGAAAATGATAGTAAGATTGTTGAATCTTTAGCAATCGATAATTCTGCTCAAGAGTTAGTCAAAGCTAATAGAGATGTTCTTGAAACAAAACATGATGATGATATGGAAAGTATTATTACAGATGAACGTTATCAGTTTATTCAAAAGATTATTTCTACAACAGTTAAGAAAAGTGCTGATAAGATGACAACTTCTGATAAGGTTGATAGAATTGTGACAAGCCGTATTTGGGGTATTCCAATCTTTGTAGCTGTTATGTTTGTCGTTTATTATATTTCAGTGACAACTGTAGGTACATTGGTAACAGACTGGACAAATGATGTCTTTGTTGTGGCGTGTCAAGATGCTGTTGCTGGAGTTATGGCAGCTATTGGTGCCAGTGATGTTGTTACAAGTTTAGTTGTTGATGGTATTGTTGGTGGTGTAGGAACAGTATTAGGTTTCGTACCTCAAATGGCTATATTATTCTTGTTCTTATCATTGCTTGAAGATTGTGGTTATATGGTGCGTATTGCATTCGTTATGGATAGAGTATTTAGACACTTTGGATTATCTGGAAAGAGTTTTATTCCATTATTGATTTCTTCTGGATGTGGTGTTCCTGGTATCATGGCTTCTAAAACAATTGAACAGGATAATGATAGACGTTTAACAATTATGACAGCAACATTTATTCCTTGTGGTGCGAAGTTACCTGTTATTGCTATGCTTGGTGGCGTTATTACATCTTATGCTACAGGAAGTTATGAAGCTGGTGGATTGGTTGCACCTGCAATGTATTTCTTAGGTATTGCTGCAGTATTGATTTCAGCTATTATGTTAAAGAAGACTCAACCATTCTCTGGTAAACCTGCACCATTTGTAATGGAATTACCTCAATATCATATTCCATCTGTTAGAACTGTTTTAATGCACGTATGGGAAAGATTAAAAGGTTTCATTATTAAAGCTGGTACAATCTTATTCGTAGCTTGTGCTGTTATGTGGTTCTTATCAACATTTGGATTTGAAAGTGGTTCATTTACAATGGTAGAAGATACTGCAAATAGTTTAATGGCTATTATGGGTAATGCAATTGCTCCAATATTTGCTCCATTAGGATTTGGTGAATGGCAACCAGTTGCTGCTTCAATTTCAGGATTTGTTGCTAAAGAAAATATTGTTTCTACAATGGGTATCCTAGCCAACCTTGCTGAAGAATTCAGTGAAGATGAGGTTTTGGTAGCTCAAGCAGTACAATCTTGGTTCCCAACAGCTTTAGCTGCATTCTCATTCTTAGTATTTAATTTATTGGATTCTCCATGTTTAGCAGCTATTGCTACTATGGCACAACAAATGCAAGATAGAAGATGGTTCTGGTTTGCAATTTTATTCCAAAATATCTTTGCTTATGTTGTATGTTTAATTATTTATCAAATTGGTAGTTTCGTATTATATGGTACCTTTGGCGTATGGACAGTGATTGCTTTTGCATTATTAGTAGTTATGTTGTTCTTAGTATTTAGACCAGATCCATATAAAGATCAAAAAGTTTATTCTAAGAGATCTGTACAAGCAGATTAGTGAAAATATGACTGGATGCTTGTGGCATCCAGTTTTTTCAAAGGAGTTGTGATATATGGCAGATATCATAGTATTAGCTTTGATTATAGGCTATAGTATTTATTTGATTTACAAAGAAATTTATAAAATGAAACATCCAGACCCGAACTGCAATCATATATGTACAGGATGCACGGGTTGTAGTGATACTAACAATATCTTTGATCAATATTATGCTGATAAGCAAAAAGAGGTTGATTAAATGGGTAATGCTGGTGGATCAATGTTTTGGATGTTTGGCATTGTTATAATTATTTATATTCTAGGAATGTGTTTATATCAATTGTATTTATGGATTAAAAAGAGATTATCAAAAAGAGGTGATTAATCATGAATATGGCTGATATTATTGTATTATTAATAGTTGCAGTTTTAATGGTTTTTGCTTGTAAAGGAGCTATTAAACATTTTAAAGGTGAAGGTTCATGTTGTGGTGGAGGAGGCAGTGTTTCTTCTTCTAACAAGACTTTATCTGGAGAAGTTTTAGGAAAGAAAGTTCTTAAAATTTCAGGTATGCATTGTGAAAATTGTGCATCAAAAGTTCAAAATGCGATTAATGCCATTGATGGTGCTAGTGCTCAAGTTGATTTAGAAAATCAAAGTGCAACAGTCACTTATGATAGAGAAATCAAGGATAAAGTGATTATCAAAGCTGTGGAAAAAGCAGGATATAAAGTTTTAGCGATAGCATAAAGTGAAATCATAAAAGATTTCACTTTTTTTATAAAATTTGTTGACAAATACATGAAAACAGTGTATTCTATACATGTAGTTAGTTAAAGCTAACTAAAAATTCTATCAATAAGTTAGCCAGAGCTTACTGATAGATAAAATAATATAATTGGATATCGGATAATGGTTTTATATAGTCGCCCTCATACTCCTATTCATCGTCATTATGATTTAAAGCCAGAAAAATCTAGACATACGTGGCTGTATTAAGTTATTATCCTTAGGTTAAAACCATTCCAGGAAATAAGAAAGCAAGCTTCGCCAGGGCTTGTTTTTTCTTCGTAACTAAAATATTGAATATAATTTGCATATGAAACCTATTTATGTTATTCTTAGGGCGGTGATTTTGATGGGGAAAATGAGTGATAGACATACCAAAATATTAGAAATGCTAACAGAAAATGATAAGATAGATGTTAATCAACTATCAGAAGCTTTAAATGTATCTACTGTTACAATTCGCAAAGATTTAGATAAATTAGAAAATGATGGCCTGGTTAAACGCAGGCACGGTTACGCAACATTACATTCATTGGATAATTTAGATAATCGTTTGGCTTATCATTATGATATAAAACAAAAGATTGCCAAATTTGCTTGTAATGAGATTCAAGATGGTGAAAGTGTGATGATTGAATCAGGATCTTGTTGTGCTTTATTAGCGTTAGAATTATCTAAACAAAAGCAAGATATAACAATTATTACAAATTCTGCTTATATAGCAGATTATGTGCGTAAAAGTCCTAAAATTAAGATTATTTTATTAGGAGGAGATTATCAAAAAGAAGCACAAGTTGTTGTTGGACCTATTACTAGAAAATGTGCAGAGAATTTCTTTGTGGATAAGTTTTTTATAGGTACTGACGGATTTTCAGAAAGTACAGGATTTACTGGCAATGATTACATGCGTGCAGAAACAGTTAGAGATATGGCCAAACAAGCTAAGCATGTGATTGTTTTAAGTGAATCATTAAAATTTAATCAAACAGGCTTGGTGAATTTATTACCAACGAAAGAAGTGTCATGTGTATTTACTGATTCAGGAATACCAAGTGAAAGTGAAACTTATTTATTAAGTCAAGGTGTAGAAGTAAAAAAAGTAGAGGTGTAATAAATGGAAAAATTAAGATGTTCATTTTGTGAAGAAGTAGCAGATGAAAATCGTAAAATCATACATCGTGGAGATCTTTGTATATGTAATGAATGTGCTGAAGATTTTAATGATGAATTTAAAAGCTTAGAAGGATCAAATAGAGAAAGACAACAAAGACCTATGCTTAATCCTATGCAAATCAAGGAAAAATTGGATGAATATGTCATTGGACAAGAAGAAGCTAAGAAGACTTTAGCAGTGGCTGTTTATAATCATATGAAAATTATTAATAATCCAAAATTATCTAAACGTAATGGTATACAAAAAAGTAACGTATTGATGATTGGACCATCTGGTTGTGGGAAAACATTATTAGCTCAAACATTAGCTAAAATTATTAAAGTCCCTTTTGCAATTGCAGATGCAACAACTTTAACAGAAGCAGGTTATGTTGGAGAAGATGTAGAAAACATCTTATTAAAGCTTATCCAAGCAGCAAATTATAATGTTAGAGAAGCTCAAAAAGGTATTATTTTTATTGATGAGATAGATAAAATCGCTAGAAAATCTGAAAATGTTTCTATTACCAGAGATGTATCAGGTGAAGGTGTTCAACAAGCTTTACTTAAAATAATTGAAGGTACTGTTGCTTCTGTACCAGCACAAGGTGGAAGAAAGCATCCTATGCAAGAAATGATTAAGATTGATACATCTAATATCTTATTTATTTGTAGTGGTGCATTTGAAGGATTGAATCAAATTGTGGACGCACGTAAAGAAGCTGAAGGCATTACATATAGTAGTGAATTACATGAAGAATTAACTGCAGCAGATTTATTAAAATTTGGTTTAATACCGGAACTTATTGGTAGACTACAAGTCATTACATCACTTAATCCATTGAATGAAAAAGATTTAATACATATTATGAAAGAACCACGAAATTCACTCATCAATCAATATCAAACACTTTTACAATTTGATGATGTTGAATTAGAATTTGAAGATGCTGCTATCAAATCTATCGCACAATTAGCGATAGAAAGACATACAGGAGCCAGAGGACTTCGTACAATAATTGAAAAAATTATGCGTGATGTGATGTATCTTGTTCCTTCTAACGAGGATATTAAAAAAGTTATTATTACTCAAGAAACCGTTCTTTTCAATGATGATCCAGTATTTATATTTGAAGATAAGAATGTATCCTAATAAAAATGATTAATGAAGCAACATTGAATGATTTAGATGCTGTATATAAGCTTATATGTATTTTAGAAGATGATAAAATTGATTATCAGCATTTTAGTCATACATATAAAAATCATATGAATAATAAAGATGTTATATATCTGGTTTATCGTTATAAAAATGATGTTGTAGGGTTTGTATCTTTTATGATTCATCATTATTTGCATCATGATAAAGATGTTGGTGAAATAGTTGAATTAGTTGTTAAAGAAGGATATCGAAGTCAAGGAATTGGACATCAATTACTTGATGAAATTGAAAAAAGAGCTAAGTTGCTTGCCTTAGAACAAATTGAACTCAATACTTCCACATATCGTAATGATGCTCATCGTTTTTATGAAAAACATGGTTTTGAAATGAGCCATTATAACTATACTAAAAATGTCACTTAAATGTGACATTTTTATATGTTTATACCTATGCAATCAGTTTTTAATTTTAAAATACAATTAAAATAATCTTTTGTACGCGCTAGTATTTCTCTTGCATCTCTGACGATTTGACCATTGTATCTCACATCTTGGGCACAGACTCCTGTAACATCCAAATTTAAAGATAAACCAATATATATAATGCACGATACATATGATATTGTTGCGTGCTTACAATAATACTATTAAAATGATAAACATTCTTAGCATTATATAAGCTTTGATAAGTTGAATATCCTTCATTATCTAATATTAAGACGTCTTCATTTATACCTTGGTCAATCATATATTCTTTCATAATCTTTGTTTCATTATCACTTGAATCACCACTTAATATAATGGTGGAAACTTGATTATTTTCATAAAGCTCAATAGCTTTATCTAATCTATCTTGTAACATTAAAAATGGTTTTCCATCTTTTGTACCACATCCCAATACCAAAATAGCATCTGCTGTTGCGTTATCATTTATCAAAGATGATGTTGAAGTATACATACAAATATTTGTAGATATAATAACAAGCACCATTGCTATAATAATTATACTTAATAATTTCTTCATTTGATCACTGGAGCTTTTTTTATTTGATCATAGACGAATAGTGCTCCTAATATCAATAATTCAAAACTTAAAGACAAAGAAATCATCATCCATATACTCATTGATATCACCTTCTTGAGACTATTATAAATATTCATATATGTAAAATGATTAAGAAATCCTTAAGAAAAACAAAAGAATCTGATTATTCAGATTCTAATACATCTATAACTTCATCTAAAGAATTTAATATCTTATATGTCATGTTTGCATATTCTATGTCAGGATATTTCATATCAGGAATACATATGACAGGAATACTTGCAGCGTTAGCAGCTTCGATGCCAGCTTCACTATCTTCAATAACCATAGCTTCACTTGGTAAAACATTCAGTTTTTCACAAGCTTTTAAGAAAATCTCGGGATTTGGTTTACCTTGTGATACCTCATTACCACAAATACAATCATCCAAATATTGGTAGACATTGACTTGCTTTAATAATTTTGTCACACGCTCTTTGTTGCTAGAGGAAGCAACAATAATCTTATAGTTATTCTTGGTTAAATATTCTAGTAATTCTACAAGCCCTTTCTTAATAGGAATACCTTCATCTTTGAAATCATCATTTAATAAAATATGAACCTTATCAATGACTTCCTGACAAGGAAAATCTTCACCATAAAAAGCTCTCATCTTATTAAAAGCTCTAGGTATCGTTTGACCCAATAATGTTGTATAAAATTCTCTAGACATATCTAAATTCATATCTTTTAATACTTTGACATATCTTTCATAAGTGACTTCTTCACTATTAATCATTAATCCATCCATATCAAAAATAATTGCTTTTAACATTGATAATACCTCCATTAATTAAAGTATAAAAAAATTGAAAATATGAGTCAATGAAAATATAAAGATTATTTTGCATATTTAAGAAGTTTATAATATAATGGTAGAGGTTTGGAGGTTTAAGTATGAATAATATGATAGAAAGATTAGAAACAATCGAAAGAAGATACGAAGAATTAACTGAAATATTGATGGATCCTAGTATTGCTTCAGATATTCATAAAATGACTGAAGCAAGTAAGGAACAGGCATCCTTAGAAACAGCTTATAGTTTGTATCAGGAATATAAGAAAGTTTTAACAGGTATTGAAGAGGCTAAAGAATTGTTAGAAGAAGACGATCCAGAGATTAAAGAAATGGCAGAGATGGAGTTAAGTGAATTAGAAGAAAAGAAACCTCAAATAGAAGAAAAACTCCATCTTGAATTGATTCCTAAGGATCCTAATGACAATAAAAATATTATTATGGAAATTAGAGGCGCTGCTGGTGGTGATGAAGGTAATATTTTTGCTGGCGATTTATATCGTATGTATGTGAAATATGCTGAATCACAGGGTTGGAAAATAGAAGTCATGGAAGCTCAAGATAGTGAAGCTGGTGGATATTCATTAATCTCATTTATGATTAAGGGGGAAGGTGTTTATTCTAAGCTAAAATTTGAATCTGGCTCACATCGTGTTCAACGTGTACCTAAAACTGAAACTCAAGGCCGTGTTCATACTTCTACTGCAACTGTACTTGTAATGCCTGAAGCAGAAGAAGTAGATTTTGAATTAGATCCTAATGATTTAAGAATTGATACATATAGAGCATCTGGAGCAGGTGGACAGCATATCAATAAAACAGATTCAGCAGTTCGTATAACCCATATTCCTACTGGTACAGTTACAACTTCACAAGATGGAAGAAGTCAACATGATAATAAAGATAAAGCAATGACAGAGATGCGTACAAAGCTTTATGAAATGATGGTAAGACAGCAAGAAGAAGAAATTGGTAGTGAACGTAGAAGTAAAATAGGTAGTGGAGATCGCAGTGAAAAGATTAGAACTTATAATTATCCACAAAATCGTGTGACTGATCATCGTATAGGTTTAACAATTCAACAGTTAGATCGTATTATGGAAGGTAAATTAGAAGAAATTATTGAAGCATTAATTAATGAAGATCAACGTTTAAAATTAGCAGGTGAAAATAATTAATGAAAGTAAGAGAACTCATTCGTCAAAATGAAACTATGTTAGATGAATATAATAAAGATGTGAATGTCGCAAAAGTCTTATTTTATCATCTTGCCAATAAAGAACCTCATCAATTATATTTAATGATGGATGAAGAAGTTGATAATGACTTATTAGAAGCATTTAATCAAGGTATGAAACGTTATATGGATGGGGAACCCATCCAATATATCAAAGGTAAAGAAACATTTTTTGGTAGAGATTTTATAGTCAATGAAGATGTTTTAATACCACGTTATGAAACTGAAGAATTGGTAGAAAACATTTTATATCGTATTGATGATTATTTTGATGAATACGATTCTATTGATTTGTGTGATATAGGGACAGGTTCTGGAGCTATTGGCATATCTTTGGCATTAGAAGAGAAAAGGCTCAATGTTTATGCAAGTGATATTAGTGATAAAGCTTTAGAGGTTGCTAAAACAAATGCCAATAACTTAAAAGCTAATGTTACATTTTATCAAGGTGATATGTTACAACCATTTATAGATAATCACATAAAAGTAGATATTCTTGTATCTAATCCCCCATATATTCCTAATAACCAGGAAATAGAAAGCATCGTTAAAGATAATGAACCCCATGTAGCTTTATTTGGTGGTAGTGATGGTTTATACTTTTATCGTAAAATCTTTGCTTCAGCTAAGCAAATCATTAAAGACAAAGCATTATTAGCCTTTGAAATGGGTTTTGATCAAAGAGAACTTATGGATGAAGCATTACAATATTATTTTCCTAATACACCATATGAAATCATTAAAGATTTAAGTGGTAAGGATCGTATGTTATTTATATACTATAATCTAAAATGAAAATATTAGAAACAACTAGGCTTTATTTAAGAACCTTTGAAAATAATGATGCTTATCGGTTAAGTGATTATAGGAGTAAAGAAGAAGTAGCCAAATATCAATCATGGGATACTTTTTCTGTAACTGATGCTTATAGACGTATTAGTACTTCTAAAGATATTGCTAGTTTTAATAAAGTAAAAGCAAATTATCAATTAGCTATTTGTCTTAAAGAAAATGATTTACTTATAGGAGATATTTTTGTAGAAGTTATGACAAGAAAAATCTTTGTTTTAGGTTATACGCTAGATAGTGATTATTGGGGATTAGGCTATGCTAGTGAAATAATTGAAGCTTTTTGTAAGTATATGAAACAAACTTATAAGTTTAGAAAAGTACTATGTTATGTTTATACTGATAATAAACGTTCTATTCATTTACTAAAGAAATTAGGCTTTAAAAGAATTTCAAAATCCAAATATTTTGGTGATGAAACATATATTAAATTTATTAGGTGATTTTTATCACCTTTTTTCATATCTTTTTCACAACTTTATATTATAATAATATAGAAATGAGGTGACTGGGATGAAAGTTTTGTTAATAGAGGATGAAAAACTTATTCGTATGTTTATTGTAGAATATTTTAATAAACAAAATGCCCAGGTAATAGAAGCATGTAATGGATATGAGGGACTTGATTACATGGATGAAAGTATTGATATCGTTTTATTAGATATTATGATGTCGGGAATTGATGGTTATGAAGTATGTCAATTAATAAGGGAAAAAAGTGATGTACCAATTATTTTTATTAGTGCATTAAGTGAAGATGATAATAAGTTAAAAGGCTATGCATTGGGAGCGGATGATTTTATATCCAAGCCTTTTACACCTTCACTGTTATATGCTAAATGTGAAGCTTTGCTTAAACGTATTCATAAGAACGTACAAAAGAAAATCATTCATGAAGGTATTATTACGATTGATGAAGATACCCATGAAGTCTTAGTTAATGGTAGAAAAATTAATTTATCTTATAAGGAATATTCTATATTATTATATTTAATCGCAAACAAACGAAAAATACTCACACGTGATCAACTATTAGATAAAATTTGGGGTTATGATTATTATGGTGATCAACGTATAGTTGATACATATATTAAAAAACTAAGAAGAAAACTTGCAGAAGCATCTTCATATATCCAAACAGTTGTAAAACTAGGTTATATGTTTGAAGTAAAGGATAAACAATGAAAAGATTTAAGAATATTCATGTGAGTCTCATAGTTAAAATAACAACCGTTGTTTTCTTTGCGTTTTTGTTTGTGATAGCAAATGAAATGCGTTTGGGTATTGATCGTTATATGAAAAATACTGTTGAAACGAATGCAGAATCTATTGTATTACAATTAGATAAATTCGCAAAATCATACAGTGAAAATATAGCTATTAATGAAGTTGATCTTACAGGAGATACTTTTCAAAGAGCTTATAATTTTGCCTTATCTGGAGATACAACTAAAGTAAAATGTTTAACTGATAAAGAAGGCAATATTCTTGATATATCTAGAGAAGGTATAGAAAATCCTACTATAACTATTTTAGTAACGAGTGATGACAGTAAAGAAACGGTGAGTATAGATTTGTCAACTTTACAATCAGAGGAATTGGATAATGAAGTGGCAATTGAAAGTTTAGAATTTTATTTATCTCAAAATACTTCACCATCTGCTTATGTTACTGTTGATTTGATAGAAAATATGCCAGAAGATGATATAGGCAGAAAACGTAAGTCTAATGATGCATTAAAAAATATAGAGATATTAGGTTTAGAAATAACTACAGAAGATGATTCATTTTCAATCTATTCTGAAAAATATTATGGAGATGTTAATGATGAAGATATTATATCTTATGAAGGTACTATGATTTCATATTCTAGTGATAGTCTAGAAGTAACATTTGCAACGCAAATAACATCTAATTTTTCCTCTTCTTTTTATGAAGTAACAGAAAAATCTTATTGTGTCATTCAAGAATATGATGATTCTATAGCTTTTATTCAAAATGCGATTAATAATAATAATCTTTCACAAGTATTTGATAATACTATCTTTTCTTCACAAATCACGGTGGATTCAGGTTATTTATATGCTGATTATTATTTAGTAAAAAATATGGAATATATGGATAAAACTTATTCCACAGTTGTAATGCGTTTAGAGGACTATACTCTAGTAGAGGATAAAGATGTGTATTCGACTGATGAAATGACATGTGGTTATCTTTTTGTTGTTACAGAATATGATGATTTATTTATCAACTCATTCGCAAGTTATTTTTTAGATAATGCTTCTACTTATTTAATGGTTTTATTATTTATTGTTATTATATCGATTATGATAGCTTATATGGTAGTTAAACCAATTAGAAAGATAGAAACTACTACAAAACATTTGACTCTAAGAGAATTTGATTATCCAATAGATACATCAAGACATGATGAATTAGGTGATTTATCAAGAGATATCAAAAAGATGAGTGAAGAATTAGAAAAAACAATTAATAATTTATATCAACAAATAGAACGTGCGAATGAATTAGAAGCAATAAGAAAAGAATTTACTTCTAACTTTACCCATGAAATAAAAACACCATTAGGTATTATTAATGGCTTTAGTGAACTCATAGAACTAGAAAATGATGAGACTAAAAGAAATGAATATATTAAAATCATTCAAACAGAAACCAAACGTATCAATGAACTTGTTTTAGCTATGCTTGATTTATCTAAATTGGAATCTGAAAATGTTAGTTTAGATTTAACGACTTTTGATTTATTGGATATTGTTGATGATACAATAGAATCAATGACACATTTGTTTAATCAAAAACATATTCATTTAAAAACATATTTAGATTCATGCGAAATAGAAGCTGATGAATTTAAAATAGAAATGGTTATATCTAACTTTATCAGCAATGCACTGCATTATACAGATGAAGGGCATACTGTAACTATTAAGCTTACAAAGCATCGTTTTGAAGTAGAAAACGAAGGGAAACATATACCTGAAGATGAATTAAAAAAGATATGGTTATCATTTCATAAAGTTGATAAATCTAGAAGTGATCAAGGGACAGGTTTGGGTTTGTCAATATGTCGTGCAGTTTTAGATTTACATCAATTTAAATATGGTGTGGAAAATACGGAAAAAGGAGTCCTATTCTATTTTGAGTTTTAGAAAGGAATGAATATTGATGAAGAAGATATTGATTGTTGCTATTGTTATAGTCGTTGCTGTAATAGGTACAATTTTTTATACAACGAACACTGGTTATAATCCCAACAATGAAGAAAAGATATTTGATAACGATAAGAACTTAGAATATGGATATCTACTGACAACAATTCTTGAGATGCAATATCCAGGATTGGACATTGTTACAGATGATGAATGTACATTCATGGGTTTTGGAAACTTTGAGATAAATGCTTATGTTGATTACTACTATAAACAAGGAGATACGTCATCATCAACTGTTAAATTTATTGTTAATGAATCTGATGCTTTCACAACAACTTTTGTTGAATTAGATGAAACTTATGAAAATATATTCACAGGTACGGCTAATGAATTTATGCTACCAGGAGAGTTATCTAACATTAATTATATTGAAAAAGATAATGATCTTTATAATAAAGTTAAAACTACTGATTATTTAGATGCATTGCTTAGCTTTAAAGAGGAAAAGACTTTAGATGAAATTGTCGAAATGATGGTTAAGTATGATCAACTAGATTTTATCTGGTTGGCATTGGATCATGTGGATAATTATGATTGGCCAATTGGTTTATCGCTTATTGATAGCAAATATGCTAATATCGATTTAGCTGATAATATTGAAACAAACTATCCGAATCTAATACTTTCTAATGGTGTCATTACTGCAGATACAATTAAACAATCCTATCTTTCCAATCTTCAATTACTTAAAGATCATAGTGATTTTATGAATATGATTTCTGCATCATTTTTCGGGGCGTATATTGTCGATGAAACGTTAGAGGAATTATATAATCATGCATCGGAAAATGTTACATGTTATGGTGTAAGAGTCATTGGCAGTGGAGAAGATATTATTGAAATGGTTGATAATGAGCAAATTACGAATCTTTGTATGAATAATAAATAGTGTTAAAAAAGAGTTTTTAAAACTCTTTTTTAATATGACAAATAATTAAGGAATCTTATTCTTTTTTAAGTTTTAGGACTTTTTATATAATTGTACATTAGAAAAAATAAATTTTTATGGTATAAGATTGATTGGTTGTAGTTAGGATAAGAATTAGGATTTATTAAAAGTTCGTTCTAATACCTCATGGCTTGCCTAGAAGATACAGAACGAACATAATTTTGTTGTTTTCGTATCCTAAATATGTGAATGTTATGTGAAATTTTAACATAAAAAATTATGATGATTATATCAATATATTTTGGTTTGGAAATTTTTGCGAAATTTGCTATAGGTTAAAGAATAGTGTATAATGGAATCACCAGAAGCAAACAGAAAGGAGGGTCCATTATGAAAACAACTATTACTATTTCTTCTAACCGATTATATGTTGATGAATTAAATATTGATAAAAAAGTTAAAGAATCAATTGATAAAACCTTCTATCAGTTTAATATCATGCTTGAATGGGCTTATAACAGTCTCTATGATGAAAAAATATTAGGCAAAGAATTTGATGATACATTGACTCAAAGAATTAAGAATGAATACAAGAAACGTTTTGATGGAACTCTTAAGGATTACTTTGTAACATCTATCTATAGCAGAGCTAATGGACTTCTTTCTTCACAAAAAGAGTTAATAAAAGAAGATAGAAAAGATATTGGTGCCAGAATAAAGAACTGCCAGAATCAGAGTAAAACAAGATATGAAAAACCACTTGCTAAAAAACTTGAAATAAAGCAACTATTTATTGAACGTTCTAAGGCTATAAAGAATAATAAAAAGTTCAATGACAAAAGATTCAATAAATATAATGTAACTATTGATACTGCTGATGATAATACTGTTGTCTATTATCATGGAAGATACAATAGATTGTTTCATAAGAATATCTATGACTATGAAGTGATGCTTGATAAACAGATAAAGGATCATAAGACAAAGATAAAACAAATCAATGGTAAAATCAAAAGATTAAACGAAAAGCTTGATAAGATGAAAGTTCTTAAGCGTGCTACATTTTGCTGTAGAAAGT
>JAJQFG010000113.1 GCA_021201315.1 Erysipelotrichaceae bacterium | reverse complement strand
AAAAGGGATGTACGAAACAAGCTGTAAATTTAGCCTATTTCGTAACAGCCCCTTTCCATTACGAATTAATCACCAACGTATGGTAATAATGCCATTTGACGTGCACGTTTAATAGCTTTAGCTAATTGTCTTTGATACTTAGCGCTTGTACCAGTAACACGTCTTGGAATGATTTTTCCATTAGCAGAAACGAATCTTTTTAATAATTCAACATCTTTATAATCGATGTAATCAATCTTATTCTTTGTGAAATAGCAGACTTTCTTTCTGCCCATTCTTTGTCTTTTGAATGCCATTATTTTATCCTCCTTTTAGAATTGAATATCATCATCCATGACATCAAATGAATCAAATGAATCATCTGAATCGAAAGAGTTATCTAAATCGATATCATTATTCATTGTTTTAACATCATAGAAGTTATCTTGTGGAACTTGTGGTCTTTGTTGTCTTTGTTGTTCACGCATTGCTTTTGATTCTAAGAATTGAACCCTATTACAATAAACTTCAGTGACATACACACGTTGTCCCTGATTGTTTTCATAATTACGTGTTTGGATACGTCCTTCAACACCAACTAAAGAACCTTTACCACAATACTTTGCAATATTTTCAGCAGTTTTATTCCAAGCAACACAACTGATAAAATCAGCAGTTTGACCATCGGCTGAATTATAGCCACGATCACATGCTACAGTAAAACTTGTCACTGATGAACCAGAAGCTGTGCTTCTAAGTTCTGGATCTCTTGTTATTCTCCCAACGAGTACAACATTGTTAATCATAAAATCACCTACTTGTCTCTTCTTAATGTCATATGACGAATAACATTAGCATTGATTCTTGATAAACGTTCGAATTCTGAAATGTTTGCAGGTGTAGTTGTAGCATCTACAACAACACAATATCCTTTTTTCATATGTTGAATTTCATAAGCAAAGTCTCTTAATCCCCATTCATCAACATTATCAACAGTACCTTCACCATTAGTTAAAATACCCTTGAAATATTCAATGAGTTTATTTCTTGCTTCTTCTTCAACATCAGATTTAATAATGAACATAATCTCATATTTGTGCATATTTTTTACCTCCTCCTATGGTCTAACGGTTTATATTGAATATAAACAGGCAGTAATTTTATTTACGTGCTTAAGCATTATAGCATAGACAAATTTGAAATACAATGTTTTTATCAATATTTTTATAGTATATATTAAAGAACTGTTAAGCTTTTGTTTATATTTTATCCACATTTATATATTATAATATTATGAGAGGTGATTATCATGGGAATACGTGCATCCCATAGAAGTGTTTTAACAATGATTGTTGTAGCATTAATTATTGCTCTAACAACCAGTTATATATTCATTAAAAGAAATAATACGAATAATATACAAGAATATACTTTAGAAGAATTGGATATTGACTATGATTTTTTAACAATTAATTCTTATTCAAGGCCTGGTATTGCTTTAAGTAATGTTAATGGTATTGTTATTCATTATACTGGTAATCCTGGTTCAACTGCTAAAGCAAATAGAGATTATTTTGAAGATCTTCAATATACCAAAACAACTAAAGCTTCAAGTCATTTCGTGATTGGACTCGAAGGAGAAATCATCCAATGTATACCGTTAAATGAAATAGCTTATGCTTCAAATTCTCGTAATAGTGACACAATAGCTATTGAATGTTGTCATGAGGATAGTACTGGGAAATTTAATGATAAAACATATAAATCTCTGCAAAATCTTGTAAGAGCTTTAATGAAAACTTATCATTTAGATACAGATGATATTTTAAGACACTATGATGTAACTGGAAAGGAATGTCCTAAATACTTTGTTGATCATGAAGACACTTGGGAAGAGTTTTTAGATTCTCTCTAATCTTTAATCAATAATTGAGCTAACCCTGATACATCTTTTACTATGATTTTACGATATTTATTTTCGATATAACCTTTTTTTGCAAAACTATTAAGAGCATTGGTCACTGTCACTCTAGATAAACCTACAGTATATCCAATTTCTTCATGAGTGTATGTAATAATCTGACTAGTAGCAGCTTGTTCTACTAAAAAAGCTGCTACTTTTTCATATCTATTATAAGTATATGCTTTTTTTACTAATGAAGATAAATAATTACAATTTTGCGTTAACATGGATAATAATGATATGGTTAATTCTTTAGATTCAGTTAAATAAGGATATAAATCATCAATTTGACATGAAATAAGTTCGGTTTCTCTTACTGCTTGTACATTTGTAGGTCTATAAGAATTTTGTAAAAACGAAGAATCACCAAAGATTTCTCCTTTAGATAAAGTTGTTAAATTGACTTCATCCCCCATAGCATTCACTATAAACACACGAACTCTTCCACCTATAATAACATATAAATTTTGGGCATCATCTTGTTGCATATAAATCATATCATTCTTATGATAATGAATTTGCTGTCCAGCACGCATAAAATAAGGAAATAATGCATCACTTATTTTCATATTATTACCTTAAATCTTCAGGAGTTGTGATTTTTAAATTATCATAATCACTTACTATAACATATATATCTTCATTAGTGAATTTTTCAACCATTTGGGCATCATCCGTTGCTTGATAATAATTATCTATTGCTTTTTGATAAGCAGCTTTTATCAAATCTGTATGAAATGCTTGTGGTGTTTGTGCTTGCATAAGTTCATTACGATTAAGCGTTTCTGTAACTATGTTATTATTAACACGTTTAACCGTATCTTTACAAGGAACCATCAGTAAACATGCTTGATGTTCCTTTAAGCATTGTAATAAAGCTTGGATATGTTCTTCTTTAACATAAGGTCTTGCACCATCATGAATCAATACATAAGGATATTTCACTAGCTGTAAGCCATTATATACGCTATCCTGTCTTTCCTTACCACCATCTACAAATTCAATACGTTCATCAATAACCAAATCTTTAAACATATCTCTTTCTATTGGTTGTGTTACTACAATGATTTGACCACAATCTTTATCTCTTATGAAATGTTCCAATGTCATTTCATATACAGTCTTATCATTAAACTTAAATAACATTTTATTATAATCTAAACCAGATCTTGTTCCTTTACCTGCACATAATATGATTACACTATACATATTCACACCTCTATTATATATTGATCTTTAACATTTTGACATCCCAATTGAATATTTGGCTTATTATCACCATGAAAATCACTACCACCTGTTGATATTAAATGGTATCTTTGACATATATCTAATAACTCTAATGATTGTTGATGATTAGCACTTGGATGGAAACACTCTATTCCATCTAATAAACTTAAAGCATCACTTAGATACACTTCCATATCTTTATCTACATATTGAAAAGGATGGGCTAAAACCGCCTTACCATTTTCATGATGAATAGCCTCTACAGCTTTTTCTAAAGAACCACATTTCTTGCTTTCATAACAAGGCTTACCTTCTCCTAAATACTTATCAAATCCTTCATTAACACTACTAATATAACCCTTATCCATTAAAACCTTGCACATATGTACACGGTTAATAACAGTATTAGGAAACATATCTTTTATTTCTTCATATGACATAGATAATCCCATATGATTGAGCTTTTCAATCATCACAAGCTGTGATCTTAATTTTTCTTTTCTACCTTCTTCTATAAACTCCAACAAGCTATCAAAATGATCTTGTTGAATATTAAAATATCCCAATAAATGAACTTCCCTATTATAATAATCAACGGATAACTCACAACCAATCACAAAATTGATATCCAAATTCTTTTCTTGTATTATTTTTTTTGCATTTAAAGCACCATTAATACCATTATGATCTGTAATAGCCAATTGATGCAAATCTAATTGTTGAGCTAATTCTAATATTTCTAAAGGTGTACAAGTTCCATCAGAATAGGTTGAATGACAATGTAAATCAATCATAATATCGCTCCTTTCATATTTATTATTATACAAAAAAACACTATGGCAGTGCCATAGTATTTTTTTGTTTCATAAGATATTTCTTCATCTTTGTGAGTATTCCTCTTGCACCAAGTGTTTCATCATAATCCTGTAAAATATCCTCAATCATGTTTTCATTTAAATTAATAGGTGCATGAAGTTTTAGTATTTTTATTAAATCATCATGTGTTAACGAATGATAAGGTATAATCTCATCAATACGATTTAAAAACTCTTTTGAAAACATATTTTGTAAAGCTTTTAAAGATAATTCTTTCTTTTTAAAACCAACAACTTCATCATTTTGACTTAAGGCGTTACTTGTCATAATAATGATTGTATCTTTAAAAGAAATTTTATGATGATGATTATCCTGTAAGATACCTTCATCAAATACCTGTAAAAATAAATGTAAAACTTGTATATGTGCTTTTTCAATTTCATCCAATAATATGATGCTATGAGGATGCAATGTTAATTCATGAAACAAGGATGATCCCTCATCATATCCCACATAGCCTGGTGAAGAACCTATAATCTTATTGACTCCTGTTGCATCACTATATTCTGACATATCTAATTTAATAAGTGGTCTATTAAGTAATTCTGCTAATTCCTTAGCACTCTGAGTTTTTCCTACACCTGGACTTCCGATAAATAAATAAATTCCTTTAGGTTTAAACTCATGAGGATAGCTTTCTAAAGATTGTAATGATTCTACAAGAATGTGCAAAGCCTGATTTTGGCCAATAATTTTATCATTAAGCTGATGTTCTAAATGTATATAAGATAATGTATGCAAATGCATACCTGTTAATTCTTCGATAACTGCTTCAATATATTTTCTTTGTAAAAGAGTATCTTGATAAAATGTTGTTTTAACACATGCTAAATCCAACACATCTAAAGCTTTATCAGGAAAAACTTTAGATATGAGATATTCATCACATAAAACAATTATATCATCTATAATATTATCAGGAATCGTTATATGATGATATTGTTCATAAGAAGGTTTTAAACCTAATAAGATGTCTTTTGTTTCATCTTTAGTGTTTTCTGTTATTTTAATAATAGAGAAACGACGATTCATAGCTTGATCTTTTTCAAAGTAACGATAATATTCTTCAATTGTGGTAGCCCCTATGATAGTTAAATCACTTCTAGCAAGATAAGGTTTTAATATATTAGAAGCATCTATAGCTCCCTCTGCCCCACCAGCCCCAATGATGTTATGAAACTCATCTATGAATAAGATAACATTCTTAGCTTTCATCACTTTATCAATAATACGTTTAAACTTCTCTTCAAATTCACCACGATACTTAGTTCCTGCTACAACAGAAGATAAATTAAGTTCATAAATGACTTTGTTTTTTAACGCTTCTGGAACATTTTGCTGATTAATATTCAATGCACATTTTTCTACCAATGCTGTTTTACCAACACCTGCTTTTCCAATTAATAAAATATTATTTTTTTCCTTTTTACATAATGTCATAAAGATTTGTTGGAGTTCTTTTTCTCGACCAATCATCAATCTTTGTTCTTTTTGAACAAGTTCATTCATATTGGTCAATTCATGAATTTGGTTTAATTCCTGTATCATCGATTTTTCATCACTTAATGCTTCTTTAATTTCTTCTATAGGTACATGATATTTATTTAATAATTCTACTGCAACACTTTCTTTTTGCGAAAGCATAGCTAAACATAAAGTATTATAAGTCACTTTATCTTCATTTTTATCTTCTGTCATAGCAATGGCTTTATCCAACATTGTTTTAACAACATCACTATATTCCATATAAAAAGGTTGAATATCTTTTTCACCAAACAACCTTACAATATCATCATATATCATCTTGTCTTCAACATGATATTTCTTCAATATTTGTGCAAAAGCACAATCTTTCATCTTCAATAAAGCTAACAAAAGATGTTCACTTCCAACACTATTATGACCTAAATCAAACGCTATACTCTCCGCTATAACAAGTACTTTTTGTGTCTTCTCATGAAATTGTGTAAGCATATGACACCTCATTTCCTTTCTATCATATGAACTTCACTTGAAATTATTAACGATTTCTTATTATTTAATCATTAAAAGAAAGACAAATATTTTAGGTATAGAGTGAAATTTGTTTAATGAAAATTTTCTTTAAACAATATTGCTTATTGCATATGCATATGTTATAATAAATTTGCTGAAAGGAGATGCTAAAATGGAATTTAAGAAGTATCAACATGTTGTTAGATTAGGAACTGTTGAGAGTGAAGGATTATTGGATGGAATATGTACTATTATGCCTAAGATTGATGGAACAAATGGTACAATTTATTTAGATGATGATGGACATATTGCTTGTGGATCTAGAAGAAAGATATTAAATGAAGTTTCTGATAATCAAGGTTTTTATAGTCGTTTTTCTAAGGATCCAAGAATTATTGCATATTTTAAAAAGCATCCAAATCATCGTTTATATGGTGAATATTTAAAACCTCATTCTCTTAAATCATATAATGATGATGCTTGGAATAAGTTTTATGTGTTTGATATATGCGTTGATAATGGAGAAACATTGAAATATTTACCTTTTGATGAATATGAACCATTACTTAAAGAATTTGATATTGATTATATTCCTGTTTTAGCGACTATTGATCATCCTACACAGGAACAATTATTAGAAGTTATGAAAAACAATCATTATCTTATTCAAGAGGGTATGGGTTGTGGCGAAGGTATTGTGATTAAGCGTTATGATTATGTCAATCCTTATGGTAGAGTTCAATGGGGAAAAATGATTCATTCAGAATTCACCAATAGACCTAAAGCCAAACAACGTGCTAACCAAAAGACTCAAAACATCGAAAAAGAAATATGCCAAAGATATTTAACTGATTTTGTCATTGAAAAAGAATATCAAAAAATTATTCATAGTGATGATTATAATACAAAGAAGATTGTACCACGAATGATTAATACCTTAAAACATACTTTAGTAGAAGAAGATATGTGGAATATTGTGTGTGAATATAAGAATCCTACAATCAATTTCAAAGATATTCAATATGAAATAGTTGAAAGATTAAAAGTTAGTAAGCCTGATTTATTTGTGAGACATGAAGAATGATCTCACTTTTTTTCACTTGTAAAGGAATCATATTTGAAGTAAGATATGACTAGGAGATGATAATATGAAATCAACATTAAGAAGAACATGGGCAGAAATAGATTTAGATGCCTTAGAGAATAATTATTATAAGTTAAAAGAGCGTGTTCATACGAAGTTTTTAGGTGTTGTGAAGGCTGATGCATATGGACATGGGGCGATTCAAGTGAGTCAAAAATTGGCTAAGTTGGGTGCTGATTATTTAGCAGTTAGTAGTATTGATGAAGCTATGGAACTTAGAGAAAATGGCATTGAAATGCCTATTTTGATATTAGGGCATACTCCTAAGGAACAAATAGATAATTTGATTAAGTATCATTTAACTCAAACAATTACTTGTAAAGCAAAAGCAATTGAATATGAAGAAGTTTTAGCGAATACTGATAAAAAGCTTAAGGTTCATATTAAAGTAGATACTGGTATGTCAAGACTTGGTTATTTATGTGATGATGAAGGTTTTGATAATGGCGTTGAAGGTATTTATGAAGTATGTTGTTTTGATAATTTAGATGTTGAAGGTATTTTTACGCATTTTGCAATGTCAGATGATGATAGTGAAAAAGCAAAAACTTATACAAAGCATCAATTTGATTTATTTCAAAGAGTATGTACTGAGGTAGAGAGAAAATGGGGCCAAAGTTTTAAGATTAAACATTGTGCCAATACTGGTGCTGTCGCTAATTATCCTGAAACTTATTTGGATATGGTAAGACCAGGTTTATTACTCTATGGGTATGGAGAATATGCTAAGGATTTAGGTTTATTACCTGTGATGTCATTAAAAACAGCTATTAGTACGATTAAAATATATCCTAAAGGGACATCTATTAGTTATGGTGGTACTTATGTTACTAATAAGACAACACGTGTTGGTGTTATGCCAATTGGTTATGCTGATGGTTTTCAAAGAATATTGTCTAATAAATGTACTTTAATGACAGAAGATGGTCCTGCAAGACAAATTGGTCGTATATGTATGGATATGAGTATGATCGATTTAACAGATTGTCCTAATGTTGATATTAACTCTGAAATTGAAATATTTGGTAAACATAATTCTATTGACGAATTAGCTCAAATTACTCAAACTATTCCTTATGAACTTACCTGTTCCGTTAGTAAAAGAGTTCCTAGAAAATATATTGAAAACAACAAAATTATAGATGAAGAATTATTATTAAGATTTCCAAGATAAAAGGTGGTCAATTTTGACCACCTTTATACATTAAATTTAAAAAACATGATATCGCCATCTTGGCCAACATATTGTTTACCTTCTTGACGAATCTTTCCAGCATCACGTAAAGCATGTTCACTGCCATATTCTATTAAATCATCATAACTATATGTCTCCGCTTTAATAAAACCTCTTTGGAAATCTGTATGAATAATACCAGCCATTTCAGGTGCTAACATACCCTTTTTAAAAGTCCATGCTCTAACTTCATCAGGTCCAACAGTGAAGAAAGTATTGAGTCCTAACAATGCATATGCTTCTTTAATCAACTTATCTAAACCACTTTCTTCAATACCTAAATCCTGCATAAATAAGTCCTTATCTTCTTTATCTAATCCTACTAATTCACTTTCAATCTTAGCACAAATAGGAACAACACCACATTCTTCCCTATCAGCATAATTCTTTAAAGCTACATAATGAGGATTAGAAGTAGGATCTTCTAAATCTTCTTCACCTAAATTAGCCACATAGATTAATGGTTTCATCGTCAGTAAAGTATATTGTTTCACAATATCCAATTCATCTTTAGTAAGATCAACCGTTCTTGCCATCTTACCTGCTTCTAAAGCTTCTTTAATAGGTAATAAAACAGCCATTTCTGCTTTAGCTTCCTTATCACCAGATTTTGCTTTTTTATCAATCTTACCAATACGTCTATCCACTGTTTCCAAATCTGCAAATACAAGTTCTAGATTAATGGTTTCAATATCTCTTACAGGATCCGCATCACCATCAACATGCGTAATATCCTTATCTCTAAAACAACGAACAACCTCACAGATGGCATCAGTTTCTCTAATATTCGCTAAAAACTTATTTCCTAAACCTTCTCCTCTACTTGCGCCTTTCACAAGTCCTGCAATATCTGTAAATTCAAAAGTCGTCGCAATGGTACGTTTTGGTTGAAACATCTTTGTAAGTACATCTAAACGTTGATCAGGTACTTCTACAACACCTACATTTGGATCTATCGTCGCAAATGGATAATTGGCAGCTTCTACCTGAGCATCAGTAATTGCATTAAATAAAGTTGACTTGCCAACATTTGGAAGTCCCACAATTCCAGCAGTTAATGCCATATTATAATCACTCCTCTTAACTTCTCCTATTTTATCGAAAAGACACATAAAATACAAGATATTATTTGTTTTCTATTACCAATTTGGATATAATGACTTCTAGGTGATGTTTATGGAACAATTTTATCAAAATAATCTTAAATTTATTAGAAAATATCCTTTATTAGAAAAAATCATATTATTACTTATAACTTATTGCCCTTTTATAACATTTTCTATTTATCCTTGTTTATTATTATATTTATATATCACTCATCATCCTTATTTCATTGAAGCATTACTAAGACCATTACTAGCATTCTTATTTGTAACCATATTTAGACATATCATCAATCGACCTAGACCTTATGATGCTATGAATATTCAACCTCTTAAGGGACATAAACATGGTCAGTCATTTCCTAGTCGTCATACTTTAAGTGCATTTATCATTGCTTTAACATGTTTACATGTGAATGTATATTTAGGTATATTCACTTTAATAATTGCATCTATCATTGCTTTAACACGCATCTTAGCAGGTATACATTATATTAGTGATGTGGTTGTAGCGATTATAATTGCAGTTATATTTTATATATTTCCTATTTAGAACTCTATGAGTTCTTTTTAATTTGAAAATGATTTTCAAATTCCTTGACAAATCATCATATAATCATTAAAATGAAAACGATTTTCAAATTGAGGTGATCATAATGGCTAGAACCATTCAATATAAGACTAAACAAAGAGAAGAAATATTAACCTATTTAAAACTTATGCAAGGTGAACATGTGACTGTAGCGGATATTATTAATTATTTTGACACCAATAATAAACATATTGGTACGACTACTATTTATCGTCATTTAGAAAAATTGATAGAAACTGGTGTTGTTAAAAAATATGTTGTAGATCATGCTTCTGGGGCATACTTTGAATATGTTGGAGATGAGCCTATAAATGAACATCGTTTTTATTTAAAATGTGAAATTTGTTCACAATTGATTCCTTTCCAATGTCATGAATTACAACATGTACAAGAGCATCTTTATAAAGCTCATGGTTTTCAAATTAATTCACCAAAAACGATCTTTTATGGTATATGTAAAAACTGTTCAGATAAAGGAGCCACTCAATGAAAAAGATAATGATATATTTATTATCACTATTTCTATTAACTGGTTGTACAACTTCTATAACAGAAAGTAATAAGCTTTCCATCGTTACAACTATATTTCCTCAATTTGATTTTGTTAGAGAAATTGCAAGAGATAATGTGGAAATAACCATGTTATTATCTCCTGGAGAAGAAAGTCATTCTTATGAACCAACACCTCAAGATATTAAAGCTATTCAAAATTGTGATTTATTTATTTATGTTGGTGGCGAAAATGATGTATGGGTAGAAAATATTCTTGATTCTTTAGATACTATTCCTGATACTTTAAAGCTTGTTGACTGTGTTGATACCGTGAATGAAGAAAGCGTTGAAGGTATGTTTGAAAGAAGTGAAGATGAAGAAGCGATTGATGAGCATGTGTGGACAAGTCCAACAAATGCGATCAAAATTGTTGAAAAAATCACTGAATTATTAACGAGCAAAGATATTGATAATAAAGATATATATATAGAAAATAGCAATAATTATATAAGTGAATTAGAAGAATTATATAATGCTTTTAAAGAAGTAATTGATAATGGTGTTAGAAATACTATTGTATTTGGTGATCGTTTTCCTTTTCGTTATTTAGCTGATGAATATGGTTTGGAGTATTATGCAGCTTTCCCAGGATGCTCTAGTGAAAATGAACCCAGTGCTGCTACAATTGCCTATTTGATTAATAAAGTCAAAGATGAAGATATTCCCGTTGTTTTTACGATAGAATTATCTAATCAAAATATTGCAAATGCTATAGCTGAAGCAACTAATGCTCAAGTTCTAACATTTTATTCTTGTCATAATGTCACTAAAGATCAATTTAATGAAGGTGTTTCCTATTTAGATATGATGTGGGAAAATGTTGAAAGCCTGAAAACAGCGCTATATTAGGAGGTTTTATGAGTTTAATTACATGCAAAGATGTCAGTTTTACTTATGAGGGTAATACTGTATTAAAAGATGTGAATTTTCATATAGATGATAATGATTATTTGTGTATTGTAGGTGAAAATGGTGCTGGTAAAAGTACTTTAATGAAAGGTTTATTAAAGCTTAAAAAGCCTAGTACTGGTAGTATAACAATGAGTGATGGTTTAAAAGCCAATGAAATTGGCTATTTACCTCAACAAAGCGACGTACAAAAGGACTTTCCTGCAAGTGTTTATGAAGTAGTATTATCAGGTTGTTTAAACAAATTGAAAACAAGACCTTTCTATTCTAAAAAAGAAAAAGATATTGCTAACAATAACTTAGAACGTTTAGGGATTACGCACTTAAAAAATCAATGTTTTAGAGATTTGTCTGGTGGGCAAAAACAACGCGTTTTATTAGCAAGAGCACTTTGTGCGACTTCTAAAGTATTATTATTAGATGAGCCAGTTGCTAGCTTAGATCCAGTTGTGACCCAAGAACTTTATGAATTAATTAATAAAATCAATAAGGAAATGAATATTACTATAATTATGGTTTCTCATGATATAGAAGCTTCACTTAAATATGCTAAGCATATTTTACATCTTCATTCTCAACAATTATTCTTTGGTAGTGTTGAAGAATATAGAAACAGTGATATAGGTCAAAGATTCCTGGGAGGTCAACAATGAGCGTATTATTAGAAATGTTATCTTATCCTTTTATGGTAAGAGCCTTATTAGCAGGTACTATGCTTGCATTATGTTCTGCTTTATTAGGTGTAACATTGGTTTTAAAAAGATATTCAATGATTGGTGATGGCTTGTCACATGTGGGTTTTGGTGCTTTAGCGATAGCAAGTGCCCTTAATTTAGCACCTTTAACAGTTGCCATTCCAGTTGTCGTTATTGCTGCTATTATTTTATTATATATAAGTGATAAAGGAAAAGTTCAAGGTGACGCAGCCATTGCATTGTTTTCTACAGGATCATTAGCGATTGGGGTTATGGTGATTTCTTTATCATCAGGGATGAATACAGATGTTTATAATTATTTATTTGGTAGTATTTTATCAATGTCACAAAATGATGTTTATTTAAGTTTAGGTATTTCCATTGTTGTATTGATATTATATATTGTTTTTTATAATCGTATTTTTGCGATTACATTTGATGAAGATTTTGCTTTAGCAACTGGTACAAATACTAAACTCTACAATATCCTTATTGCCGTCCTTACAGCACTTATCATTGTCTTAGGTATGCGTATGATGGGCTCACTCCTTATTACAAGCCTTATTGTTTTCCCTGCTTTGTCTTCTATGCAACTATGCAAAGACTTTAAAACAGTCATAATCAATTCTGCTATTATATCTGTGATATGTCTATGGTGTGGTATGATTATTTCATATCTTTATGCAACACCTACTGGTGCCAGTATAGTCATATGTAATATGGTTGTATTCTTTATATATTGGCTATTACAATTAATCAAACAAAAAGCAAAGTAGTATACAAAAAGAAGTCATTCAACGACTTCTTTTACTTTTAATCTTAAACCAAATAAAATATTAGTCTTTATCATCCAATTGCAAATGTATATAATTTTCAATCTCATTATAAAACTCTTCAGCATTTTCAATCTGTTGATAAATTTCCTCTTTTGATAATATATAAAAATCATTATAATCACTATCGGTTCTTACATCAAAAGCTTCTGATATAATTCTAGATAATGTTTTATCAAACATACCTGTTTTTATATATTCTTTTCTGAAATAAGATATTACTGCCGAATGCTTAGAAAAATCTTTTTTTTCTAACGCTAATACTGCTCTCATCGAATGAAATATTGCATAATAAGAACGATTAGCAGAGCCAAGATAATCATTCGTATCATAAAGAATTCTTGATGAAGATAAACATTGTTTTGCCTTTTCAAGGCGATAAAGTGATAAATCAATTCTATGCTTCTCCATACAATGTCACACCCTCATTAACAATATTCTGATAAAATGGTGATTTATCTATATTATTTTCAAATGTCATTGTATCCCTTATAATAATGGATACAAGTACATCATTCTCTAAACCTATGTCACTTGCGATCCAACTCATAGGTCTTCTATATTTCATTACTTCATCTCTTGAACAATTAAACAAAACTATTATATCCACATCTGAATCAGGACGATTATCACCTCTAGCATAAGAGCCATAAAGAACAACTTTACTAACATCACTACCAAAATGTTGCAAAAGATCATTAACTAATTCATTACTTATTTTTGTAATCAATTCTTTATCATCCATTTTTATGCCTCCTTATATTGCTATTATAACATTTTTTATATTGATATTAAAATAAAAAGCACACTGATTAGTGTGTTTTTTGCATCACTTTTATAGAGAAAGTAAAATGTTTTGTATCTTTTGATAAAAGAAATTCATCATGCACTCTTGCGCCCCAGGTATTATCACCTGCAACACCCATTTGTTGCTGATAAACGCATATAACACTTTGATAAATATTCGGCAATTCATCTTGATGTCTAGCGTTTTCTATTTCATAAGGTGTATAAGGTAATGTAGAAAATTCAAAATTATCTGATGAAATCAATAATCCTATATCATCATTATGTATATAAGCATATCTGACATTAGTACGATTACCACATTCTTGAGGATAAAGATAATTTGTCATATTATCTTTAACATGATAATGATATAACCCAAGTTTAGCTCCCTTGTTTCTATCCATATAATTTTCTTCAGGACCATATCCATAATAGTCTACTTGATTATATTCTTTGTATGTTTGGAATATCATACCAAAACAAGGCATTTCAATATAATCTTGTAATGGTTCATAATCCATAGTCATTTCTATTTCACCATCACTATAAACATGATAAGTCATATCTAAATGATTCATTTGCGGAAGAGAATATTGATAATAGAGGATGCATTCATTATCATATTTTTCTACTTTTATAAATTTACATATAGCATATAAACTAGCGGCTAACCATGGCCCATAACGATAGCCATATTGGTTTTCAACATCATTATTCGTTGATGCTCTAAAGAATTGCGGATGTGGTGGAATACGTATGAGTTCTTGATTTTTGTATTGGTATGATACAAGGCCTTTCGCTTTAGAAAAAATCAAATGGAAATCTTGACTAATAATACCAATATTTAAGTAGTCTTCTGTTATTTTTATTGGAGGGTAAGTATGCGTTTTTTTATGTTGATAGGGATAAATATATTGTTTTGAAGCTACTTCGTATTGATCAAAGAAAGAAATAGTAAGTGCATATTCGTGATTATCATTTGGACATATAAATGGATTATTAATAGTGATTGTTTGTGATGGTTCTAGATTTATAATATCAGTATATTGTTGATACAAATGTCCATCCTGGAATATTTCTATTTTCATGTTGTATTGATTAAGGTTTGTGAATAAATAATTGTTGGTGATATTGATATTTTGGTGATGAATATCAATATCGATGTTTTGATAACAATACTTTACTTCTTGTATTTTTGGTGTTAAGGATCTATCTGCAAAAACAATACCATTACCACAAAAATCATAATCGCTAGGACGTTCTCTTAAATCACCACCATAAACAAACTTACCATCAACATATAAAGCCTGATCCACAAAATCCCAAATAAAGCCACCTTGGTATAATGGATATTTCTTTTCTAAGTCAGTATATTTAAATAAACCACCATTACTATTACCCATTGCATGGGCATATTCACATAGGATAAATGGTTTATCAGTATGTTTCTTAAGATATTCTTCTACTTCAATAGATGGTGTATACATTTGACTTTCAATATCACTTGTATCGTTATATCTTCGATCATGAAATATACCTTCATAATGAACCAATCTTGTATGATCTAAACTTCGTACATAATTAGATAATTCATAAAGATTTTTACCACCATAGGATTCATTACCTAATGACCATATTAAAATACAAGGATGATTCTTATCTCTTTGAACCATAGAATGAGCTCTATCAAATAAGACATCTTTCCATTCTTCCTTATCATTAGGAATAATATGTTCTTTGTCATAAAGTTCACTCCATGTGCCATGAGTTTCAAGATTCATTTCATCAATAACATACATACCTAACTGATCACATATATCATAAAAGAATGTATTATTAGGATAATGGCTTGTTCTAATAGCATTAATATTATGTTCTTTCATAATCATAATATCTTTATATGTTTGTTCATAAGTTATCACACGTCCTGTATAAGGAGAGAATTCATGACGGTTGACACCATGAAAAACGATACGTTGACCATTAATACACATTATATTATTAATAAGCTTAAATTCTCTAATACCAAAATTTTCCTTGACTACTTCACATAAATTATTATGATGATAAACTTCAATAACACATTGATATAAATGGGGCTTCTCTGCACTCCATAATTTTGGATGATTAAGTGATAGAATACAAGTTGTATCTAATGTATCTTCATTGTAAATAAGTTTATCATTATCATAGATAAAATATATTAAATAGTGTATCATTTATATTATGATTTAAAATCATATTGATATTGATTTGACACTTATCATACGTATCGTTGAGTTTTGTTTCAACATGTAAATCCTGGATATGAACTTGTGGCAATAAACGTAGTTCTACATCTCTAAATATACCTGAAAAACGCCAAAAATCCTGATCTTCTAACCAACTACCACTACTAAAACGATAAACCTGTACAGCTATTCTATTTCTACCTATAACCATCACATCACTCAAATCAAAAGTCGATGGCGTAAAACTATCTTCACTATATCCTATAAATTCACCATTAACCCATAAGGCAAAAGCAGACTCAACACCATGAAAACAAATATGTTTATCATATTGATTATTTGTTTCACTTAAATCATAATCTAAGATATAACTTCCTATAGGATTATATTCAGGTATTTCTCCTGGTATGATTTGTTCACTTCCTGACCAAGGATAGACTTGATTCACATACATTGGTTTTCCATAACCTTGAAGTTGAAGATGTCCTGGTACCTTGATCTCATCCCAAGATGAACAATCATAATCCTTCTTATAAAATTTAGAGATGACATCTTTTAAACTTGTACAATAAGAAAATTTCCATTGTCCATTTAACGATATAATAAAACTACTATTAGTTTCATTTTTGTTAGCATAATATTTATGCATCGTATATGGTTTCATACGATTAACTTGATACACCATAGGGTTCTGTATCCACTCATAATTCATTTTCTCTTCCATTTAATTTCCTCCAACTATATTTTATCTTACATATATAAAATACATAGAGAATAATGAACAAAGAGTGGTAAATAAATACAAATATGAGTATTTTTGTTGTTTCTAAAAAATAAATTCATATAATGAAGAAGAGGTGATTTCATGGATGATATTCAACATATATTAAAAGATTTATATATTATTTCTCATTTTAATATGTCCTTATTTGATACTGATTTTAACCTTGTAGCTTCCTATCCTAATTATAAAACACCATTTTGTGCATTGATTGAAAAAAGTGATGGTTTTAAGTATTGTCAACAATATGATCAAGATGCCTTTTTAAAGGCCAAAGAAACAGGACAAATCTATATTTACCAATGTTATTTTAACCTCTATGAAGCTTGTGTTCCTATTTATACATATGGTGTTTTAAGTGGTTATTTAATGATGGGCCAAAATTTAACAACTTCTCCTATTGATAGAAAAATCATTGAAGAAAAAGCCTTACCTTATGTTAAAAATCCAGATTTACTTAATAACGCTATAGCAGCCATACCAGTTCATTCTAAAGAAAAGATATTATCATTTGCCTCTATTGTCGATGTCTGTGCTAAGTATCTCACTTTAACCAATCAAGTAGAAAGCAAGAATGAACAATTGCCCAAACAAACCATGGCTTATCTCCAACAAAATTATGCTTCTAATATTTCTATACAAAAGCTATGTGATATCTTTTGTTGTAGTAAAGGAACTTTAATTAATCATTTTAAGCAAGAATATCATGTCTCTATTCATCAATATTTATCTAATCTAAGATTAGAAAAAGCTAGTGAATTATTACATAATCCAAATTTATCTATTGGTGAAATCGCTATTACAGTTGGTTTTAATGATACTAATTATTTTACTAAAGCTTTTCGTAAAAAATATCATTGTTCACCTTTAGAATATCGAAACAAATAAAAAACATTTTCTACTCGCTGTGTGGAAAATCTACTAATACGAAAAACATTTTCCACTCACCTAGTGGAAAATGTTTTATCATAATCATCAATATAAATAAAAAGACTCAAGAACTCTTTGATATGATCAAATATTTTGATAAGCTTCATTATCAATAATATCTTTACTTAAACTTTACATTTTACATTGTTTATATATGTTAAGATATATACGGTGATATACAATGGACATATATAAGTTAGGCAAAAAAATAGAAACAATAACATTAGTAGATAATAAATCATCGCAAGTTATTATTGTGAATAGTCATCAAGCAATGAATGCCTTGGCATATGCCAATATAACTTATGATGGTGATATTCAACTAAGTAGCATTAGATACTGCCGTGTTGAAACACAAGAGGAATATATGAGTGGATCACTTTATATTCCTAAATTATTGGATGTATCTCATTATCGTTATAAGATACTTATTTTTATTAATAAAAATTATATTGTTATAGTGGATGATTCGGATTTTTCTAAACGTATTATGAACAGATTACAAATGAAGATATTACATCATGAAGAATCCAAAGAATTATTTCTATATCACTTTTTTATTCAAATCTTAAATAGAGATTCTGAATTATTATCACGTTATAAAAAACAAATCATGGATATGGAAGAAAAGCTTTTAAATCGTCAAATATCACAATTTCAAAATCATATTATGCCTTTAAAGAAAGAACTACTTACTTTAAGAGAATATTATGATGAAATCATGGATAATATGGCTAGAGAGTTTAGAGATAATGAAAATGATATTTTTGAAGATGATTTACTTAAATATTTTGGTAATATTTATGATAGAGCAGATAGGCTTGTTAGTAAAACAAGTTTCTTACTAGAATATGCTAGACAAATCAGTGATGCCTATCAAGCACAACTTGATACTAAGCAAAATAATAATATGCAAGTATTGACTGTTATTTCAACGATATTTTTACCTTTGTCACTTATTACAAGCTGGTATGGTATGAACTTTGAAAATATGCCTGAATTAGAATCAGGATATCCCTATATTATTTTACTTAGTTTGATTGTTATAGTGGTATGTATTCTTATTTTTAAGATAAAGAATATTATTTAATTTTATAATTCTATCACTTCTAAATCATCAGGAACATATATGTTACCATGATAGTATTGTTGTCCTTCTTTTGTATATAATTCTTTACGTGTTCCAACAGTTTGATCTTCCGTATGATACAATAAAATATTCTTTACATGAAATCGTTCAGCTAGTTCACAAGCATCTTTAACTGTTGAATGATTTTTTTCATATGGTTTATAAATATCAGCTTGTGAATATAGACAAAAAGCTTCATGGAATAACCACTTACTGTTATCCACATACTGATAACTACTTTCATAACAAGGTTCATCCCCACAACATGTGAGTTTTTCCCCATTACCTAAATCCATACAATAACCAAATTGTTTAGCTTTTTTAGAATGAATATCAAAGAATGTAATATCTTTACCAATAATATTGTAAGTATCACCATCATTAACAGTTACTAAATGAAGGGTTTTACCAATACAAGCTGTTTCAGATGGTTCTAAGACTTGTCTAGAAATACTTTCAATAATGCGAATGACTTCTTCATGAGCATAAATATAGGCTTCACCTTTAAAGCGACCAAATTTCATGCCTTGACAATAAATACGCATCATCCAAATAATTCCTAATAAATGATCAATATGCTTATGAGTAACAAAAATGTGATGAATATCATTATGATTGATGCCAGCATGTTTTAATTGAGTTAGAAGGGTACTCCCTCCTCCACCATCTACTAAAAGATATTGAGAATCGTTTTCAATGACATAACAAGTATTATAATATTCAGTGACAATGGCATGTCCTGAGCCTAACATGGTTAATTTCATATGTTGCCTTTCCTTCTTTCTTTCCATGATGTAAGTATTTTATTTAATAAGTATGATAATTGTTGTTTTTCATTGTCATCTAACATAAAGAAGATATCTTCATTATTATTTTTATAATGCGTAATGGTATTTCTTCCTTTATCGGTTATTTGAATAACAGATTTTCTTTTATCATTATCATCTTTGTAACGAATAATTTTTTCTGATTTTTCTAATTTAGAAAGTATTTCAGAAATTGATCCTGCTTTAATGTTAAGAATATCCTGAAGTTCTTTTTGAGAAATTGTACCACGTTCATTAAGGATTTCTAAAATACGTCCTTGTCCCTGCTTTTTACCCATTTTATGATTCAACACTTGAGAACACTTAATCAGTAATCCTGCTAAATCTAATTTATCCATTTTCTACACCTAGTTTCTTTATCTCTCTATACCATAATGACATTGTAATGATAAAAGCTAATATATCAGCAATTGGTACAGCTATAAATACGCCATA
>JAJQFG010000108.1 GCA_021201315.1 Erysipelotrichaceae bacterium | reverse complement strand
CCCATCTAATTTGATAATTAAAATCTTTGCAACCCCAAATTATTTTGAATTACCTCACATAGTGATTACTTCCAATTTTTAACGATAGTTTTTTAAAACTTTTTTAAGTTTTTCAATAAATTCATCAACATTAGCTTCATTAATGATAAATGGTGGTAACATTCTTACAACGTTTTCTCCAGCTGTTACAACAATAACACCTTCATCTAATAAACCTTTAACAATCGGTTTGGCACTACCATTAATCACCAATCCTTGCATTAAACCAAGCCCACGATGACCTGTAACGCAATTAAATTCATTCGTCACTTCATCCAATTTTTTTACAAGATATGTAGATATTTTTTGAACATGTGTTAATAAATCCTCTTCTTCTAAAATTTCAAATACAGCTTTTACTGCAGCACAAACAAAAGGATTACCACCATATGTACTACCATGATCACCAGGAGCCATTGCTTTAGCAACTTTCTCATTGGCTACAAATGCACCCACAGGTACACCACAACCCAACCCTTTAGCAAGACAAACAATATCTGGCATAATATCATATTGAAAATATGTCATTATTGTTCCCGTACGACCCATACCACATTGTACTTCATCAAGAATTAATACAATATCATGATCATCACATAATTTTCTTAATCCTTGTAAAAATGCTTTATCACAAGGATTAACGCCTCCTTCACCTTGAACAGGTTCTACTATAATAGCAGCAGTTTTATCATTGATTAAAGCTTTAACACTATCTAAATCATTTAAATTAGCATATTTAACACCTTCTATTAAAGGACCAAAAGCTTCTTGATAATGGACATTTCCTGTTAATTTAACAGAACCAGTAGTACGACCATGAAAAGATGAATTAAATGAAATAATTTCACTATCAGCTTTACCATGTTTTAAATAATAATATTTACGTGCTAATTTTAAAGCACCTTCAGTGGCTTCAGCACCTGAATTACAGAAGAATACCGCATCTAATTTGGTTGCTTTGACAACCATTTCAGCTGCTTCAATACTAACTGGTGTATAAAAATAATTAGATACATGATTTAATGTATGTAATTGTTTATTTAGTTTTTCAATATATTTAGGATAACAGTGTCCAAGTGAATTAACGCCTATCCCAGAATAGAAATCTAAATACTTTTGACCTTTAGTATCATAGACATAAACACCTTCACCTTTTTCTAAAATTGTGTCATAGCGCCCATATGCTTTAATATAAGCTTTTTCCCCTCTTTCATATAAATCCATAATTAAACCCCCTTTATATTTTTAGCTAATAGTTCATATGTATGAACTGCTTTTTCTAATATTTCTTCATGAAAATTAAATGTTTCCGTATGTAATCCACTATGATAAGCATCACATTTTGTTCCTAGGAAAAAGAATAATCCAGGAATGGCTTTTTGATAATAAGCAAAGTCTTCTGCTAACATCAAAGGTTCACTTAATTCCTGATAATTATCTTCAACAATTGAAGAAAACTGCTTATACAACTGCAAATCATTAATAACAGGTGGATATAATGGTGGACAAGTCCAAGTAATATGACAACCATAAGACTTTTGCAATCCATCATGAATATCACCTAAATAACCTAACATTGTATGAAATAACTTTTCATCATAGCATCTTAATGTTCCTTCTAATTTAGTTATGCTAGCAACACTATTTCGGGCTGTCCCGCCTTCTACTTTACCAATATTTAAAGTAGCAGGAGAGAAACGTGAAATACGTCTAGCAATCATTGTTTGATATTGGTGAATGGCATCACTAGCGATTACAATGCTATCAATACCTTCTTCTGGTAAACCAGCATGTGATCCTTTACCTTCAATTGTGACATCTAATTCACCACACATAGCCATTAATGGACCACTTTTGCATGCAATAATACCTTCATCAATCATAGGCATTAAATGCATACCAAATATAGCTTTAACATTATATTTGTCAAAAACACCTGATTCTACAACCAATCTAGCAGCTCCTGGTGATTCTTCAGCAGGTTGAAAGATGAGTAAGATATTGTAAGTAAAATCATATGAGATTTCTTTTAATCTTTTGGCAAAGCCAAGTAATGCTGCCATGTGGCCATCATGGCCACATGCATGCATGCATCCCTCATGTTTTGACTTATAATCTATATCATTTTTCTCATAAATTGGCAAAGCATCAATGTCACCACGAAATGCTATCGTTGATTTTTTACCATAATCAATAAATACAGTTGTACCAGTATCAATGATACTTTCCCATTGATAGCCCATTTTTTCTAGTTCATTTCGTAAATAAGATGCTGTTTGATATTCTGCAAGTCCTAGTTCAGGAATTTGATGTAGTTCTCTTCGCCATTTTTTTAATTGTTCCATAATGTTCCTTAAATTTTTCTTAAATCATCCATTAATTGTGTTTTTTCTTCAGTACCCTTAGTTTTTTGTTCCTTGATGATACGAGCTGGATTGCCTGCCACAACGGCACCTGCAGGCACATCACTTAAAACAATACTACCTGCGCCAACAACGGCACCTTTACCAATATGGACACCTTCAACCACAACTGCATTGGCACCAATAAGTACATCATCCTCTAAAATAACAGGAGAAGCACTAGGTGGTTCAATAACACCAGCTAATACTGCATTAGCGCCTACATGGCAATGTTTACCAACTGTAGCTCTGCCACCTAAAACAGCACCCATATCAATCATAGTTCCTTCACCAATCTTTGCACCAATGTTAATAACAGCACCCATCATAATAACTGCATTATCACCAATTTCAACATGATTACGAATAATAGCACCTGGTTCAATTCGGGCATTGATATTTGTCATATCAAGCATTGGAATGGCACTATTACGACAAGTTTGTTCCAAATAAGAATCAACAATCTTATCTTTATTATCTTCTAAATATTTTTTAACTAATTCTAAATCACCGATCAAAACCTTACTCTTATCACTTCCAAAAACATGAAAATCATCACAATCAGGTAAATCATGACCCTTAACATAAACTTTTACTGGTGTTTGTTTTTTAGCATCACCAATATATTGAATAATTTCTTCTGCACTAGCTAACATATATAATCCTCCTCATTGATTGTTCCTTCAAATGTTGTGCGCGCTTTACCTCGCATATAAATATGGCCGCTTCGATAACTTATATCCAAGCTACCCCCTAACAAATCCACTTGTACATCATCATCACATACATCATTTAAATAACATGCATACATAACAGCACATGCACCTGTCCCACATGCCATCGTTTCACCACTACCTCTTTCCCATACACGCATTTTTACATGTCCTCGATCAATAACTTCAACCCATTCTGTATTGACAGATTCAGGAAACATAGGGTGTTTTTCAAAAAGTGGTCCGATTTTTTCAATATCAAAATTAAGATTATCACTAAACATTACCACATGGGGATTTCCCATTGAAACAGCAGTTAAATAATAGATTTGCTTATCAATCATAACAGGTTCATGAATCATCGTATCTTTATCAAAAACACAAGGTATATCTTTAGTTTGAATCACAGGTTCTCCCATATCAACTCTAACAAATGTAACTTGATTATCCTCTACTTCTAACCACGCTTCTCTTAATCCAGCTTTCGTTTCTATCATCAAATGTGTTTTATCAGTCAACTGATAATCATAAACAAACTTACAAAAGCATCTTAAGCCATTACCACACATCATGCCTTCACTACCATCTAGATTAAACATACGCATCTTAAAATCATATTGTTCACTCTCTAGTATAACAATCATCCCATCACTACCTATACCAAAATGACGATCACTAATATGCTTTATAAAAGCTTCATTAATTGGTATATTTTGATGAATACCATCAAAATAGATATAATCATTACCTATGCCTTCCATTTTTGTAAATTTTAGCATACTTCCACCCCATTACATGAATTTAGTTTAACATTTTTTTATCTTATTGAAAAGCAAAAATACAAATAATATAAGCACTAGTACAAAAACCAGTGCTTTTTATGATGATTTTTCATATGATATATAGGTGATATCTATGAAATATATGTGGAAAAGAGTCAATTCCTGTTTATTTATCTTATTGATTATATTAATGATTATGATTATTCATTATCATGGTAGTTGTCTATTAATAAGATAAAGACTATACCAATCTTCTCTAGACATTTCTATTGTTGTAGCCTGACATATATCTTCTAAATGCTCTAATGATGTTGTACCAGCAATTGGTTGCATATGGGCACTATGTCTTAATATCCATGCAACTGATAAAGCTGTAGGAGATATTTGGTATTTTTGAGATAATTCCTGAAGTTTATGATTTAAGTCAACATAATCAGGATGATTGATGAAACATCCTTTTTCCCATGAAGCTTGTAAGATGGACCATGGTTGAATTGTAATATCATGTAAACGACAATATTCCAAAATACTTCCATCATGATCAACAGAACCACTATTATTCATATTAACATTAATACCATTATCAATAATACCAGCATTAACCACATTAAATTGAATCTGATTAAAAATTAGTTTATGTTTTGTATATTTTTGAATCAATGCTATTTGCATTGGATTCATATTTGATACACCAAAATATTTTACTTTACCAGCTTCATATAATATATCAAAAGCATCTGCTACTTCTTTAGGATCCATTAATGTATCAGGACGATGCAACAATAACACATCCAAATAAGATGTTTGTAATCTTTCTAATGATTGATCTACTGATTTTATAATATGTTCCTTAGAAAAATCATAATATCCATCACAAATACCACATTTGCTTTGAATATACATCTTTTCTCTTAACTCTGGATTTTTCTTTAATACTTCACCAAACAAAATCTCTGACTTTCCGCCACCATAAATATCAGCATGATCAAAAAAATTAATTCCTAAATCCAATGCCTTTAACACCAATGTTTCAACCTCATCAACACTTTTAGAAGCAATACGCATACAACCTAACGCGATTGCACTAACATTCATATCTTCTACTTGATAATATTTCATATAAATTCCTCCTATTTATATAATTCGTTTAATTTTTAATACAATAAACACTACAACTGCAATACCAACAGCACCACAAGCAATATATATTATTGTATTATTGGGAATTGCAGAAGAAATAACAATATTTTCTTCTTCACTATCACTATATATCAATTCTAATATATCAATAGTTACAGTTTTCTCACTAATCTCTCCAATATTTGTAGTAGGTGATGAAGGCATAGTGATATTTAATTGAAACTCCATTCCTGCTTCTTGTAAATCCTCTAAAGAATAACCATAACTACTAAAATCCACAACAGCTTTGATATCATCAATAGGAATAGTTACCACAATTGAATCCACATCATCAATTTTTTCTTCACTGATAGAAGTAGAAATGCTATCATCCAAGCTTAAACCCTCTATTAAAACCCCACTCCATCCATCATCACTTATTGATGTAACGGTAGCATCTTTCAAACTATCTGATGCTAAATATTCCTCCTCAAAGCTATCATAAAATTCATTGCTACTCATATTCATAGCCTCTAAAAAAGAATCATCAACTAATAATTCCATAGATGTCTCACTACTCATATCCTTATTAACAGTCATACTAATACGATATTTCATACAACCCGTCAAACTCATACACATGAATAATAATATCATATATTTTAAAATTTTCTTCATGTCTGTCCCTCCAAAGTTATTTTAACATAATTAATTAATGATTCATATCATTTGTTTTTATAAGTTATTTTAAATATAATATACATGAGGTGATAAGCATGGAAAAAATAAAAAATGTTGATGTAGAAGTAATCAATGGTGAAATGGATGATAAAGAAATTATAGCATATATTGATTATCTCAATGATAAGTTTCCAAATGAACAATTAACCAAACTAACTTTAACGATTGATGGTGATTATGTAGATATGCATTATCATCTACAACCTTTACAATTCGAAAGAATTAGAAGAATTACAGGTTATTTAGTAGGTACATTAGATCGTTTCAACGATGCTAAAAGAGCAGAAGAAAACGATCGTATAAAACATCAAATATAAACATATAAGGAGTTATTCAAAATGAATAACTCCTTATATGTTTACTTCTATTCTTCAACATTTTCATCAACTGATGATTCTTCTTGCAGCTGTGAATCTACATTTTCAGTATCTTCACTATCATCACTGCTTTCAGCCTCGCTTGTTTCATCCTCTATCTCAGTATCATCTTCTTCAAGAATTTCTTTGGTTTCTGTACTTTCTTCTACAGTAGAGTTGTTATTATCTTCCTCTTCAGTAGAAATTTCTTCATCCGTTGAAGTCTCTTCTGTTTCTACTTCAGTAACTTCATCTGTATCATTATTACTATTAAATATTCCAGAGAAGAAATCTGTTATAGCATCCCAAATACCTCCAAAGAAGTTTTTGATGCTTGAAAACAAAGAATCTGTATCAATATCTATACCTAACTTATCATAGATTTCTTGTGCCTGACTCTTTAAGCTATCTATATCTAAATCAAGATCGCCTATTTTAGCAAGCAAATCAACAAGTGCTTGTTGTTGTTCATCAGTCAGTGTTACGCCAAACTTTTCTTCAGCCTCGTCTATAGCTTCACTGATTTCGTCTTCAGACATATCATCTTGAGCCACTTGTTCCTTCAAATAAGCTACCAATGCTTCGGCATCATCATTGTCCTCTGCAATATCACCAGTGACAACAATTTCATTAATAGCAGCATCAACATTTTCTTCATCAACTTCCTCATCCTGCATTTGTGAATAAGCCTTAATAACACCAATCAAAGCAGCCGTACCTGATATATTCATAGGACCTGCAACAATCGCAGAGGCATCTGTAATACCAGCAGTAACCATAGCATTTTCATACATTTCAGCAGTACAATAACTAATATTTTTAGTTGTAACGCTAACTCCATCACCTTCATCAGCAGCAATCACAACAACTGAAGAAAGCGCATGAGTGCCAATTGTACTATTAGAAAGATAACTATCAAGATATTCGTGTTCCTCCTCATTAGTGACATAAGAAACATCATATTCATCTAGCTTATCTTCATCAATACCAAGTAATCCTAAAACAGTTGTAAGTTGAGAAGAAGATAAATCAGCACCTAAAGAAAGATAAGGTTTATCACTTTCGCTCACAACAACTTCATCTTTACTATCTGTTGTATCGGTTTCATCAGCGTATACAGTTGATACTGGAGCCATCATTGAAACACACATTAATAATGATAATCCACTTTTTAACAATTTATTTCTAACGTTCAAAACGTTCACCTCCTTTCAATGATGATTAATAACAATGTATAATTATAAAACCTTTTTATAGTATAATCAATTAAGATAATGAAGATTATTTATTAATATTTTATTAACTTTGCATTAAAAAAGATACACCGTTAGGCGTATCTATAGTTAAATTGTTTCATAATCTGTTAATTGATCAATAAACCAAGGACGATCCTCTTCGATTTCTAAAAAGTCTAAAGCTTGTTCTATAGTATAAGATAGTTTATCCATAACTATTCTAGCATCTTCAAGTTTACTTCTATCAATTATATAATCTGACATCTTACACATATAATCTACCTCCTCAATTTGTTTATCTGTCATTATTATATCATACTTGTCTTCAAATAGCAACTTTTTCTCATTGGGTGTTTTACTATCTGTAAACAATAAGCTAAAAAAATTATTAATTGATTTTTTATTTTCATGATATTCGCTATATGGATAAATTAGGATGATATCTGATAAATCAATATAACTTTTTATTTTCTTGATTCTTTTTTTAATAAAATTAAGCATTCCTTTACTATAATTTCTTCCCGTTTCTTTGTAATCATAGCTGATTTTACCAATAACCCCATCATCCATCTTGGCATGTTTATATACGATCCATATAGAATAAACTTTTTTTAAATCATTATAGTTAGAATGAATGAAATCTACGCCTTTTTGTTGAGCGATTAATCTACAATTGTTGTGAATACATCTTCTCTCCAAATGATAATGAAGATTACGTGTTTTTTGTGGTTCAATATTGATAATAAGTCCTACCTTATCTTGAATACCAAGTATTGAAGCATCCATACTAACTAGAATATCATAAATAATTTTAGTCCCTGATATGGATATGTCTTCACTACCTGTTTGTGGGGGATTATCTTTAAAATATTGAATTAGATAATTTGTACTGATGTTTTGACATTCATCAACACAGTTTTTGACAATATAAGCTAGTATCTGAGGATCAGACAATATCTTTTTACATTGTTCATCAAATTCTGTTTTTTTATCAAGTTCATCAGCTATGGTATTTTGTACTTGCATGTTTGTTTCACCTCAAAACAACTATAACATACAAAACTAAAAACACCAAATTTCTAGAAAATGTCCCGATTTGTCTCAAAATTAGGACAAAACCAACTATTATGAAAGACAAAATGATATCATTTTGTCCCCAATTGTCTCATTTTAGGGACAAAAACCTAAAATTTGGAAAGCAAAAATAATAAAAAAACATTTAAATAATATTAATAATCAAAATAATTTTTTTCTTAGATACTTATAAAAGAAAAAAATTATTATTGTTGCGTTTATATGTTGTTTTATAATTAACAAAAATATATCATTTACTTCAAGTATTATTGTTGTATTTATCAAAATGAAGTGTTATACTTTCTATTGATTTTAGGAGGTAAATTATGAACAGAAAAGAATTAATCAATGCTGTTGCAGATAAAAAGGATATTACAAAGAAAGAAGCTGAAGAATATGTTGATGTTATTTTTGAGACAATGACTGAAGCTTTTATGGAAGGAGAAAATGTTTTGATCTCAGGATTTGGTACATTCCAGTTTAAAGATAGACCAGCCAGAAATGGTGTAAGTCCTCAAACAGGTGAGTATATGACGATTCCTGCATCAAAGACAGTATCATTTAAACCAAGCAACAAATTAAAGGATGCTATGAATCAATAAAATATTATCATGCAATTTAATATGCATTTAAAAAAGTACCAATGACTATTATCATTGATACTTTTTTCTTTGTAAACAAAAGAAAAAGGCCTAAGGCCTTAATCCATTTCAATTGCACCAGTATATAACTGATAATATTTACCTTTTTGTTTCATTAAAGTTTCATGATTGCCTCTTTCAATAATATGTCCTAATTCAAGAACCATGATACAATCACTATTCTTAATTGTTGAAAGTCTATGAGCAATAACCAATGTAGTTCTACCTGCCATTAACTTATCCATACCATCCTGTACTAATTTTTCAGTACGAGAGTCAATTGATGAAGTTGCTTCATCTAGAATTAATGCAGGTGGATTTGCGACAGCAGCTCTTGCGATTGCTAATAACTGTCTTTGTCCTTGTGATAAGTTACCACCATCACCAGTTAACATCGTATCATATTTGTGAGGTAAATGTTGAATAAATGAATCAGCATTGGCAAGTTTAGCAGCTTCGATACATTCTTCATCTGTAGCATCTAATCGTCCATAACGGATATTATCCATAACTGTTCCAGTAAATAAATGTGTATCCTGTAAAACAACACCCAATGATCTTCTTAAATCATCTTTTTTAATCAATTGAATATCAATACCATCATAAGTAATCATACCACTTTGAATATCATAGAAACGATTAATCAAATTTGTAATGGTTGTCTTACCAGCACCAGTTGCACCAACAAAGGCAATCTTTTCACCAGGATTGGCAACAACATCAATATCATGCAAAACAATTTTATCAGGTACATAACCAAAATTAACACCATCAAGTCTAATATCACCCTTCATAGGTACAAGCTCAATAGAACCATCAGGTCTAGGATGACGCCATGCCCAATGTCCAGTTCTTTTATTGGTTTCATACATATTGCCATTTTCATCCGTATCTACTCTACATAATGTAACAATTCCTTGATCATCTTCACTCTCCTGATCAAGCATATCAAAGATACGTTTTGCACCAGCCTGTGCCATTGCAACAGAGTTAATTTGTTGTGAAATTTGACCAATTGGATGGTTAAAACTCTTATTTAATGTCAAGAACGATACTAAAGTACCAACTGTTAAAGTAATACTACCATTTAAAGCCAATGTAGCACCAATTAAAGCACATAAGATATAAGACATATTACCAATCTGTACAGTAACAGGCATCAAAACATTACCATATCTATTAGCTAAAAAAGCACTTTCTCTTAACTCTTCATTGATTTTTCTAAAACCTTCAATAGCCTTATCCTCATGATTGAACACTTTGACAACCTTTTGTCCAGAAATCATTTCTTCAATATAACCATTTTCCTTACCTAAAGCTACTTGTTGTTTAATAAAATTCTTGCTAGCTAAGCCACCAATTCTACTAGCCACAATCACCATAATAATAACCATAACAATACTAATAGCTGTCAAAGGTATACTTAATATACACATAGATACAAAACAAACAATCATAGTTACTAAACTATTTACAAGTTGAGGAATAGATTGACTGATTACCTGTCTTAAAGTATCAATATCATTCGTATAAACTGACATAATATCACCATGAGCATTTCTATCAAAATAGCCAATTGGTAAAGATTCCATATGGTCAAACAATTCAGTACGCATATACTTTAAAAAACCTTGTGTCACTGAAACCATAATTCTATTATATGAAAAAGCACAAACAACACCTATAGCATAAAAACCTGCTACTCTCATTAATGCTGCTAATAAGCCACTATAATCAGGATTCGCTGTACCAATCATAGGAGTAATATAATCATCAATCAATGTCTGCATAAACATTGTTCCCTGAACACTTGCTAAAGCATTAATCAAAATACATATAATCACAATAATCAATTGCCAATGATAACGTTTAAACAATAACAATAATAAACGTGTTAAAACACCTTGTTTTTTCTTCATGATTATTCCTCCTTTCCTTTCGCTTGAGTTTCATAGATTGTACGATAAATTTCATTTGTTTCCATTAATTTATCATGGCTGTCAAATCCATTAACGACACCATCATCTAATACTAATATTCTATCAGCATTTTGTACTGATGAAACTCTTTGAGAAATAATAATTTTTGTTGTATTTGGAATACGTTCATCAAATGATTTTTGAATAGATGCATCGGTAGCTGTATCAACTGCACTAGTTGAATCATCCAAAATCAATATTTTTGGATTCTTTAATAATGCTCTAGCAATACATAATCTTTGCTTTTGTCCACCAGATACATTTGAACCACCTTGAGCAATCATTGTATTATAACCTTCTGGGAATCTTTCAATGAATTCATCAGCGCAAGCAAGTCTACAAGCTTCCTGACATTCTTCCAGTGTTGCATTTTCATTACCCCAGCGTAAGTTATCCAAAATTGTTCCACTAAACAATACATTGTTTTGTAAGACAACTGAAACTTCATCTCTTAAAAGTTCCAAATCATATTCCTTAACATTCTTACCACCAACATAAACGGAACCTTTATCTACATCATATAAACGGCTAATCAAATTAACCAAACTACTCTTAGCACTACCAGTACCACCGATAATACCAATTGTTTCACCGCTTTTAATGTGTAAATCAACATCTCTTAAAACTGGTGTACCATCACCATGGGTATATGAGAAATCTACATGATTGAAATCTATAGAACCATCTTTAACATCAGTTAAAGCATTTTCTGGAGAAGCCAAATCAGAAGTTTCATTTATGACTTCAGCAATACGTCTACCTGAAGCAATAGACATTGAAATCATGACAAATACCATTGATAACATCATTAATGACATCAAAATATTCATAACATAACTAAATAAGCTAGATAATTGCCCAGTTGTCAAAGTACCACCAACAATATCATGAGCCCCAAGCCATGAAAGCATTAATATACATGCATCAACACTTAAAATCATTGTTGGGTTATTAAAAGCCAATATACCTTCAGCTTTAACAAATAATTTACGAATATTTTCAGAAGCTTTTTGAAACTTTTCTTTTTCATAATCTTCTCTAACAAAAGACTTAACTACACGAATACCTGAGACATTTTCCTCAACGCTTTCATTTAAGTCATCATATTTAGGAAATACATCATTGAAATACTTTGTCGCAAAATACATAATAGTTCCAAGTGCAATAACTAAGAAAATAATAGCCACAACAAATATCATACTTAAATCAGGGCTAATCATAAAAGCCATAATTAATGCACAAATAAGATTCAAAGGTGAACGAATACATGTACGTATCAACATTTGATAAGCATTCTGAACATTTGTAACATCTGTTGTCAAACGTGTTACTAAACCAGTTGTTGAAAACTTATCAATATTAGAAAATGAAAATGTTTGAATGTTTGTATACTCGGCATCTCTTAAGTTTGCCGCAAAACCACTTGATGCCTTGGCTGCGTAATGGCCTGCAAAGAAACCACAAGTTAAAGTACCAATTGCAATCACAAACATAATAGCTCCATACATAATAACCTTATTCATATCGCCAGCTTGAATACCATCATCAATTAGATAAGCCATCAACATTGGTATGATAATTTCTAATACAACTTCAATTGAAGCAAACATCATTGTAAGCAACGATGCTTTTTTATACTGCTTTATCTGTCTATACAATGTTTTTAACATAATTTCATCCTTTCTTTATAAATTTTTTTGTAAACGAACTTTTATTTTAAGTTTTTATTAAGATTATCTGTGATTTTATCACAAATAATCATGAATGTGTCTATTTCCTCTTCTTTTAAATCATTAGTAAGTATCTTATACATTTTTTCCATACCTATACTTAATCTAAGATTATATCCTCGGCTTTGATCAGTTAATACAATTTTCTTGAGTCTAGCATCATAATCAACGGGAAGACGTTCAATCATACCTTTTTGACTCATTAAGGTTAACATTTCAGAAGTCGTAGAACGATTAATAGAGAACTCCTTTTCAATATCTTTTTGAAAAGTATCCAAATGCTCATCTTCACGATCCTGCAAATAACCAATCACTAATGAATGCATCAATGTGGTTTTATTAGGCGTTTGATCCATGAGCTTATCCATTGACCTTTTCATAAGCTGATTCATAATTTTAATTCTATGACCAATAGGATCACGATACATTCAATCACGCTCCTTTTTGTCTTGTTCGGTTACGAACTAGATTTTAACATGCTTATATTTAATTGTAAAGTGAAAACTAACTTTTTTTAGCACTTTTTTCAAAAGAGTGCTAAAATTTTAGCACTCTTCACTTGACAGTGCTAAAATTTGAGAGTATAATATAGACAGAAATAAGAAAGAGATATATAAAATATAACTTATTTCTAATAAATCTACATTGTTCTAAATCTCTAACAATGCATAAAATTCTAAGCATTTAGTTTAAATTTTATAGGAAGGTGATATTATGTTAATGCCTAGTATTTTTGGAGAAAGTTTAATATTTGGTTATGATAAGGATTTTGCTAGTAAAGGAACTGGCTTGATGAGAACTGACGTTAGTGAAACTGATGATTCTTTTGAATTGGATATTGATTTACCTGGATTTAAGAAAGAAGACATTAAGATTAGTTTTGAAAAAGGATATTTGAAAGTTGCTATTGAAAACTCTACTAACAATGAGGAAAATGTTAATAACAAAAAATATATTCGTCAAGAACGTTTCTATAGTAATATGAGTCGTAGTTTCTATTTTGGTGATAATATCCAAAATGACAACATTAATGCACAGTTTGAAGACGGTGTCTTAAAGATAACAGTACCTAAGAAAGCAAAAGATATTAACTATATTGAAATTGAATAAACCATAAAAGTTAAAGCAAGCTGCTTAATGCAACTTGCTTTTTTTCTATTGAATTGTAACGCCACCATCTACTACAACAGTCACTCCAACCATATAAGATGCCATATCACTACATAAGAATGTTACAACATTACCAATTTCTTCAGGTTCTGCTAGTCTACCAGCAGGAATCTGTGTACAGAATAATTGATATGTATCAGGATCTTCAACTTCTAATGTTTTAATTAATGGTGTTGCTGTAACACCTGGACAAACTGCATTAATACGAATATTGTTTTTGCATTCTTCTAAAGCTACAGATTTTGTAAGACCTAATACTGCATGCTTACTAGTATTATAAGGAACAATACCAGGATTACCTAATAAACCAGATGTAGATGAAATATTAACAATTGCACCCTGTCCATTAGCATGCATAGCTTTGATTTCTTCTTTACAGCAATAAAATACCCCTCTTACATCTAAATCAATAACACCATCAAAGTTTTCAATTGGTGTATCAACAAGATTCATAGCATCACTAGATTTACCTGCACAGTTACATGCACAATCTAACTTACCATAAGTATCTATCGCAAATTGCACCATAGCTTCAACATCTTTAGGATTTGTTACATCTGCTTTGACAAAACTTGCTATACCACCATGATTATTAATTTCATCAGCAATACTCTTACCAGTCTCTTCATTAAAATCTACTACAACAACTTTGGCACCATTATTAGCAAAACATCTTGCAATACCAGCACCAATACCTTGACCTCCACCAGTCACTAAAGCAACCTTATTTTCTAATAACATATTAACCCTCCTAATGAATAGAATAAGCAGCAAAGAATCCACCACGAACGGCTTCTGCCACTTGTCCAACTTTTACACAATCACCAACAACTTGAGTTGTAGGATACTTCTCACAAATAGCATCAATATATTCATTATTTGACTTAGTACCAAATGCCGCAATAACACAATCAGCTTCTACAAATGATTCTTCACCATTTGTACTTACTTTTACACCTTTATCAGTAATTTCAACAATCTTAGCAGAAACCATTGATTTAACATTATTATCTCTTAATCTAAACATTAATGGATTTCTATTATCTAATAAACCAGTAGGACATAACATATCTTGCATTTCAATAATTGTAACATCTTTACCTTCCATTGCTAGATCCAATGCTGCATCGCATCCACTCATACCACCACCAGCTACAACAATCTTTTGACCTTTGATTAAGCTAGGATCTTTATGAGATGCACATACTTCTACTGCATTTTCAATACCCTTAATAGGTGGTAACATTGGAGATGCTCCAGTTGCTAAAATGATTCTATCTTTATCTTCCAATTCAACTGAATCAGGTGTAATCTCTGTATTCATTTTGAAGACAACACCAGCTTTTTGACATTGCAATACTTCCCAATCAATGAAAGCTTTCAAACGCTTCTTAAAACTAGGTGCACTGGCAACTAAGAATTGTCCACCTAAAACATCAGCTTTATCATATAAAGTTACTTCATGACCTTGTAAAGCAGCTACTCTAGCAGCTTCCAATCCACCAGGACCTCCACCAACAATAGCAACTTTCTTAGGATTATTAGTTACTTTTAATTCATATTCACCTTCTGATACAGCCATTACATTAATAGCACAGCCAATTTTTCTATTTTGATATAATCTACCAACACAAATCTGATTACAAGCTAAGCATGGTCTAATATCTTCTCTATGACCTTCTAATAACTTATTAGGCAAATCAGGATCAGCAATCAAAGGTCTACCCATCATAACAAAATCGCACTTACCATCTTCCAATGCTTTTTCAGCTGATTCAGGTGTATGTGTACCAGCACACAATACAGTAACATCACAAGCCGCTTTAATCTTTGCAGCGTAATCAACCATACAAGAATCACCTTGATAAATTGAAGGAACAATCCATTGTTTATCTTCATAACATCCCATATCAATATCAAAAGCATCAACACCCAAATCTTTCATATAATTAACAATTTGAATAGATTCTTCTAAAGTTCTACCACCATCAAAATCATGATCAGCAGCCATACGCATCAAAATAGGATAATCAGGACCTACTGCAGCTCTCATAGCTTCATAAATCTCTTTAACGATTCTCATTCTATTTTCAAAAGATCCACCATATTCATCTGTTCTCTTATTCCAAGCAGGAGTCATAAACTGATCTAAAATATAACCACTATGAGCATGAATCTCAATTGCATCAGCTTCAGCCATAACAGCTCTTGCAGCTGCTCTACCAAAAGCCCCTACCAATTCATGAATCTCATCAATAGTAAATGCACGACATAACTTATCAGGGAAATAGAATGAAGGGACTTCACTTGCTGAAACCATTTGATCATCACTAAAAGGAAAAGCATTTCTACCTAATCCACAACCAATCTGTAAGCAAGCAGCACAACCTTCACTATGAATAGCCTCAATAATATAAGACCATCCTTTCATTTGTTGATCAGTATCAGCTGTTGTAATATAATCAATCCAAGGATCTGTCTTATTTGTACAATATTGAGCTTCTATAATCAACATACCAATACCACCTCTAGCTCTTGCACGATAATATTCAATCTGTGCTGAACTAGGGAAACCATCATGATTCTCAGAGAATGTACCCATTGGTGCCATAACAATACGATTCTTTAAGGAAAGATTTTTAATCTTACCTCTTTCAAACAATTTTTCATAATTATTAGCCATTTTTTCTTCCTCCTATGTTAAAAATATTATAGAATGTTATTGTGCATATTTCATCATCTAAAAAACAGAAAAAAATGATGAATCATTGTGGATTATGCACAAAGGAGTAGAATATGAACACATTAGAATCTATTTTTCAACAAAATAATATTGATATCATTACTTATCATATCATCAGTCCTATTTCTGATATTATTGATATTGATTATTACCAATCAAACATAATTTTACATCATAACATCTTATATATCTCAGATCAGTTTATATATGAAGATACAGGTATCTTCATATATAATGATGACCCTCATATTGATTATCAAAACTATGTTGTAACTTATGGAAATTTACAGTATATTTATCAAACACTACATCATTATTTTTTAGAAAATAATGTTTTTCAACATAATCAAAACATTATTTTATCTCAATTGGTTACTGGAGGCGGTATCAAACAAATTGTATCCATATGTGCACGGTTGATGAATCATCCTATCATTGTAACAAATACTGCCTATAAAGTATTAGCTATGGAAGATAATGGTGTTGAAGTGAATGATCCTGTATGGATAAAATCACTTCAATATGGTTATTGTGATTCGTTATCTATTTATAAATTCGAAAATGAAGATGTGACTAGGAAAGTATTAGAGAGTAATGTGCCTTTTATTCTTGATACAGGTTTAGCAAGTGATATACCAAGAGTACTTTCGAAGGTTACTATTGATGATGTTGTTGTGGCTTATATTGGTGTTTATCTTATGGATCGTTCTTATAACAAGGATGATTTTGATACTATTGAACTACTATGTACGATGATTAAAAATGAGATCTTCAAGGATAAATCATATATGAATACAACCAATATTATTTATGAATTACTAATTAAAGAGTTACTCAATGATAAAATAGATAATATGATGGTATTAGATGAAAGACTTAAATCATCAAAATGGCAAGTGAAAAAGATATTCCGTTGTAGTGTTATATCATCATCTAATAATATAAGAGTTAATAATGCATCATATCTCATTGATTGTTTAGTTTCACGTTATAATGTAAAGACAATTATTCATGATCAGAATATTGTAGTTATCAATAACTATGATAATCAACAACAATGGTCAGAACAAATTCAATATATGAATCATGAATGTCAATCACTCTATTACAAAATAGGTATATCTGATGAATTTGATTCATTGTTTTATCTAAAAAAATATTATCAAGAAGCTAAAGAAACATTAGATATCGCTTTAACTATCAATACCAAAGATACTCATTTATACTTTTCTAATCTTCTACCTTATGTATTATTTCATCACTCTAGTCAAGAAGTATTATCATTATGTCATAATACATATTATCAAAAACTCTATGATTATGATATGACACATCATACAGATTATTGTGATACATTATATTATTATGTATTATATAATACCAACATCAATGAGACATCTAAAAAACTATGTATACATCGTAATTCTTTAGCCCATCGTATGCAAAGAATACAAGAAATAACAGATATTCCATTATCTAATGGTATTGCTTTACAGAATTATGTTTTATATTATCAGATACAGTATTATTTGAAAGCTATTAATAAGGGATAAGAGGATATATAGATGAAAATTAAGAATAATAGATATGAAATTGAAATTAATCTTTTAGATAACAAACCAATAGAAGAAAAAAATTATATTTTAGATCCAGATGAAATGATTGATTCTGATTATATTAAATATGTTTATATAAAATATAAAGAACATAAAGATGATTTTTATAAAATTAGATGTATTATATGTGATGCTCATCTTTTAGGAGATAAGTATTTTGTATTAAAGGATAATATATTAACTTTATTGTTGAACTTTACAATATTAAAGTTTGATTTAAGTATTAATGAGATTGTATCAATAAAAAATGTTGATACAGATGCATGTAATTATGAATTGTATTATATTGATGATGATTATTTGATTGTTGGTGAATTAGAAATAACTCGTTTGGATGATAGTTTCAATATAATATGGCAATGGTCTGGATATGATATTTTTGATAATGTTGAGGTTGATTTTAATAAGAAGCTTATATATGTTACTGAATTTATGAATTCGAAGTTTTATTCTATAACATTTGATGGAAAAAGATAATTATCTTAAACTACAAAAAATGTCACCAATGTGACACTTTTTAAATACTTATGATTTGTTCATAGTTAATATATATATCCTACTTTATTAATACCAATTATACCTCTTTTAAGGATTTTTATATCAATTGTTTCATAGTTAGTCCTATTTCATAGTTAGTCCTATTTATAGTATCTGTTCTACTTAAGTTAAGCTTAACCTTAACTTTAAATGCTTAACCTTAAATAATTCCAAAAAACATTGAAATCACGATTAGAGAGTGTTAAAATAATTGTGATGAAGTCAGTGCATTAAGTCACTAGAATTAAAGCGAAAAGGCTAAGAGTTGCCGCTCTCAGCCTTTTCTATTTTTTTGGGAGAACTATCTCCAGGCTTATAATTATAGATTATACTATCAAGCCCTTTGCATATGTAATAAGCAATTACACTAGCCACGATAGATAAGATGAAGCCTGCCATCAAGACACTTTCGGATATAATTACAATTATATTATAACATACAAATACCGACCAAAAATCCCAACTTTGTCTCAAATTATCATTGCTAATAATTATTTTTTATAATATCTTTTTGTTAGAGCAAATATTCGTCGCTCTAAATATTGAAATTGATAAAAAATCATTTATAATATCACTTGAAGAAAGTTTGAACTTAACTTCAACTTTAGCTCGTCTACCATATATAGGAAGAAGGAGTAACAAAGCTGCTATCTATTAAATTAGACAGCAGCTTTTGCTTTTACTTTGTATATTCTACACTTATATCTCCAGTTGTACTTGATAACGTCATCATATAATCTGCATCATTATCTATACTACTACTCTCACCATAATAATCATCACCTAAAGTAACACCACCATTTGTCATAGACAATTCATAATTATAATCAGTTTGTGTATATGATGTTTTAATCTCTATATGACCTTCATTACTAGTAGCATCGATATTTGTAACATTACCATTAACATAAATAGTACCTTGATATACACTCATATCACAACTATCACTAACTGTAAGATCCTCTAAACTTAATTCACCATTATTAACATCCATACTCAACTTATTAACATCCAAAGAATCTTCCATACTAAGTTGTGCTCTTTCGATATAAAAAGTAACATCATCATAACTATTACCACTAGGTAATACCAAAATCATATCATTAACATCTTCCTGTGAAATAGAAAGTGTATCATCATCTATCGAATATTCAATCTCTGTTCCATCTTCATATGTTAAAGACAACGCATCACCTAAAGAAACACTGATTGCTCCACCTATTAATCGTATACTAATATTCGAAAAATCTTGATTATTATTTTCAGTTGTTTCAACTTTACTTGTACCAGATACATCATTATCATTATTTCCTGAACAAGCTGTTAAAGAAAACATAAGTGCAAAACATATAATTATCATGCTTAATTTTTTCATATTATATCTACCTCTCTTAATTCAATTTTAATTCTCATATGCCAAAAAGTCAATCTAACTTGTTCCTATAAAAAAGAAACATACCTTTATTCACTACTTCTAAATATTTTCAAAAATAATTGAAATCATTATTAGATAATGATAGAATACACATGAGGAAACCGATACATTGTATCACTAGAATCAAAGCGAAAAGGCTAAGAGTTGCCGCTCTTAGCCTTTTTATTTTGGTTACCCTTTATTTTTTACAAATATATTTTTAAAATTTATAAAGAAAAAGACATAACCTTAACTTAGTTATGTCTAACCCTAGGGCGGAGGAGTTAAACCAATACTTGGTAAAGTTAAAGCTGGATATGATTTATGGGCTGAAGAGGATATTGAAGGTTATATTGAATTGGGTCAAGCTGATGCTAGAAAAGGAGATTATTTCTTAAGAGTTACTGGTGATTCAATGGAAGGTTCACATATATTTGATGGTGACATTGTTTTTGTACAACAATGTGATGAAGTTGATTCTGGAAGGATAGCTGTTGTAATGATTGGGGATGAAGCAACTATTAAAAAAGTGTATTTTAAAAAGGATCTGATGATATTAGAATCATCAAATC
>JAJQFG010000128.1 GCA_021201315.1 Erysipelotrichaceae bacterium | reverse complement strand
ATTATGGGTGCCGTTTCACAATTGGTTGTAATGGCTGTATCTACATTAGTTTACACTCCATTCTTATTAATCTATGAAAGACAAGATGCTTAATAAGTTATATAACTAAATACTTAAAAAGGAATTCATTTGAAATGAATTCCTTTTTTATAATAAGTAATATTTAAACGAATTGTATACTAGAAACTTATAATAAATAATTTATTTCTAGTATTTACTTATAATATTGTTCTTTTTGGCAAGCAATAAAGATATTAGAAAAACTATGACATATTGAATAGATAAGAAAGATGTAATAGTATCTGTTTCTTCGTAGGATGATATATTAGTTGAATCATATTGTATAATATCCTGACATAGCTGTGATAGTTTGCTATACTTATTATTAGATAATGCAACTGTATAGATATGAAAATTTTGCAACGTTTCAGCAATTTTTAAGATTAATGGATCATTATTGTCAATACTTATAATAATTGCTATATGGCTTTTTGCATTTTCCATAGATTTTAAATAATAAGGGTTAATATTATTTTGTAAAGTACAATGAATATTAATAGTTTCCAAGGCACTCTGAAGATAAGCACCAATAGATTCACAGAAACCTACTGCATAGATATCTACAACAGAAGCATTAAAGATTCTATTGCAAATGCGTATCATTGTATTACGATCGATTTTATGGTTTGTATTTGTAATAGTATTATCATATATTTTTGTAAGCATATTTTGAGCCTCTTCATAAGATGATAAAGTATTACTATTTTCAGTATTAAATAAATGTTCAGCTCTAAAAAAATCCTTTCTTTCAACAGCTAAAACAGCCATAAATTCACGATAAGACTTAAAACCCATCTTTTGATAAAGTCTAACGACCGTTGATTGAGATGTAAACGTTGCTTTAGCTAGATGTGTACTAGTCATGTTGTTGATATTATTAGATTCATCTAATAAATAGTTAGCAATTAGTTTTTCTGAATCTGTTAAATTATTTTCATCCTTTAATTGTTCAATAATCATAATTTCACTTCCATTATGAATAATTATATCATTAAATATGAATAAAACATGAATAATTCAGTCAATTTTTTATAATGATTAATTTATGCATATAAATTTCATTGCAATGAATAAACTAACCACTACGATAACATAATATCTAAAACCATCATAATTAAAAAACCAACCATACAAGAAATAGCTCCATAATCATTATCATCCTTGTTCATTGCTTCAGGAATCATATCCTCCACACATACAAACAACATGGCACCTGCCGCAAAAGACAAGGCAAAAGGAAGTATATTATTAACAAGCGTTGCAAAAATATAGCCAATAATAGCTGCAGGTATTTCCACAATACCTGAAAACTGTCCATACATCATAGCTATAAATTTACTCTTACCTGCTTCATGCATAGGTAATGATATCGCTGTCCCTTCAGGAAAATTTTGTATACCAATACCTAATGATAATATTAAAGCAGGTATTATATTATTAGTTACAGATGCAAAAGCCACACCAACAGCTAAACCCTCAGGAATATTGTGTAAAGTCATCGCTAACATAAGTAATTGATTCTTACTAAAATGTGAATCCATACCTTCAATTTCACCTGATATCATATGTTCGTGTGGCAATATATAATCAATCAATGATAAAAATACAACACCACATAAAAAACCAAAAGGTATAATTAATAAATATATTTTACTTAAATCTTCTAACAAATCCATTGCAGGTAATATAAGCGAAAAGAAAGAAGCAGCTATCATAATACCAGCACTGCTACCTAAAGCAATAGAAACAAGATGTATATTTTCTTTCTTGGTTAAATATACTAGCGATGCTCCTAAAAAAGTCATCAACCAATTAAAAATCATGGCGCCTATAAACATAACGTCACCTCAAATTAGTATATGATATATCTATTATTTTGTGAAAATAAAAAACCGATATCAATCGGTTTTAATCATATGAACGAGCTTGTTCGATGGTTTTTAAAAGAATTGCTTTAGTAGAAGCTCTTTGCTTTTTACCATCATATGTTTTCATAACGCTATATTCAACAACATCTCTCTTTTCAACTTCTTCATCATAAATATAATCAGATTGTCTAAAGAATAAGTTATCAGCATCATGAACATAAATACTACCAAATTCCTTATCACTATTGTAATAAGCAACTCTTCCTTCTTTACGATCAATATAATCCTCTAAATGTTCCATTAATTGATTATAGAAACGATCATATAAAGAAGAACTATCTCTACTTACAAAAGCTTCATCAATTTCGTTATCACTAACATCCATTTCATTCTCTTCTTTAAGCTTATAAACTAATGCATTAGCTAAAGCAATTGTATCAGTATTCTTGCCAGTCTTAACCATTTCTAATACTTTTTCATAAAGATCCAACTTATCAATACCATAACCTTCATTAAAGAACTTATAAACAAGGTTAAGATAAGCTTCTTTTTCTCTGCCAGTATTCATATATAAGCTATATAAAACCTCAAAAGCATCGCCAGTAGGAATACGATTACCTAATGCTAAGAATTCATTTTCAGCTTCTTCATATCTTTCTAACTTCACTAAAGCACTAGCACGATAATATTTAATCCAATTCTGATTATTATAATGCCACTTTAGAGGTTGAGAAAATGCCATATTACTAGCTTCTACACACTTTGCATAGTCACCAGTTTCATAAGCACTTCTAACTCTAAGACGATACCATTTCTCTTTCTTGGATTCAAATTCTTTACCTTCTTTGTTGATAAATGGTTCACCATTTAAAGCAACAACATCTAATTTATCTAAATAAGATGCTAACTTAGCATAATCAACGGGCTTAGTATTAAGAATATGTCTTGTTACTTTGTTGATCGTTGCTTCAAAAGGAGAATATTTTTCTTGTTTTGTGATAGAAAGTATTTCATCTACAATAGAGTAAAATAAGTTCTCTTTTTCGCTAATTGATTTTTCATCAATATTAATGAATTTATTATAAAGGGCATATCCATAATAGTTTATAAAACTTGTCAATCCTTCATCTATCTGTAAGAAAGTTCTTCCTACTTCGATAGCATCATCCATTAGTCCTTGATTTTTTAATTCTCTTACATAATCCATAGCTTGAAAATCATTAAACGAGCTAGGATCTTCGTCAAAACGTCTTCTATAAATTGTCAAATCTTTTGGTTCACGTTTTTCCACGATTCATCACCTCGGAGTATATTATAACAAGTTTATGGGATATTGTGAAGAAAAAAAGAAAGTTTATTTTAATGTTGCTGAAGAAATGAAATGACAGATATTTATTCATCTGTCATTCCTGTATATGCCATTGCATTGCTGCATTTTTGCCACGGACACCTAATCCAATGTCAATAATTCTTCCTTTAATGTTAGCATCATACTTTTTCTTATAATCTGATCATATGCTTTATTTAAGTTGTTTTTATTTTTTTAATTCAATAACATTTGTAGAAATTCATTTGGTATTTTTAAGCGTAATTCATCAGATTCATTTTTATTTACTTAAAGAAATGCCAAGAAAGCCTGCTACTTTAGTAGCGGGATGAATTG
>JAJQFG010000020.1 GCA_021201315.1 Erysipelotrichaceae bacterium | reverse complement strand
CAAAACTATTGAGTGCACTTTGATTACTATATTTTTTTATCGGTAAAATACCTGTTAAATAGGCAAATTCAATATAGATTTGATCTTTAAACAATGAATTCATAAATTTTAGATAATCTTTTTTATCATCTTCTAAAGCATCTTTATCCCTTAATACACAGTCCCATTCATCAATAATTATAATGAATTTTTGTTTTGTTTGATCATAAATATTTTTTAATGATAAAATCAAATCTTTATCATCATAGTAAAAAACATCATCAAATACTGTCTTTAATTCTACTAATAGTATTTGACTTAATTTTTCTTTCATTTCTTTGATTGTATCAACATTATCATAAAACTCTTGCATATTGATAAAGATTACATTGTGTTTATTAAGATGTTCTTTATACATCGATATATTAGAAATATTTAAATCATCAAATAAAGAAGCAGAATCACAACCCTTTGAGAAATAGGCTGCTAACATATAGGCATCTGTACTTTTACCAAATCGACGGGGACGAGACATACTGATAAATTCATTGATTCTCATAGCATACTGATATATTTTTTCAATATATAATGATTTATCAACATATATATTTTTTTCTTTTATAGTTTTAAATCTGTCATAATTTGGATTTAGAAACTTTCCCATTATCATTCACTTCCTATATGCAAATTATATCATAAAAGAAGTATAATTCATATGCATATATGACTCATATTTTCTTTCAAATTTTATCTCTGTTCAAACGTAAAACCATTACCACCCACTTCATCCACATGGGATACCACAATAAAAGCATGTGGATCAATTTGTTGAATTCTATTTTTCACTTGAGGAAGTTTTCGATAAGGTAAAACTGATAAAATAATTTTCGAATTTTTCTTGGTATAACCTTTTTCACTAGTAAGTAATGTAACACCTGCATCTTGAGAAAACAAAATCATATTTCTAATCTCTTCATAACAATCACTCATAACCATAATCTGAGTCAAGCTTTGACCACTTGTCAATGTCTTATTAAGCATAGTAGAAGTTAACATCACTGTCACAATACCATAGATAACATGTGTTGTATCATTAAAAGTAAATTGTAATACTAAAATAATAACATCTATCACATTCAATACTATATGAACAGGAACATGCGTTAACTTATTAACCAATAAAGCAATAACATCGCTACCACCTGTTGATGCATTACTTCTTAAAACCAAACCAATACCTACACCATTCAAACATCCTGCTAAAACACAAGCCAATAACGGATCATTCAAATAGCCATGAAATATCATATGTCCTTCAAAAAAAGATAACATCAATGGAAATAAAAATGATGATATCAAAGATGTTAACGCAAAAGTCTTTCCTAAAAAAATCAATCCTAAAAAGAATAAAACAACATTAATCATATACACAGATATGGTTGTTGACATACCTAAATAATGATTTAACACAATACCAATACCAGATACCCCTCCTGCAATAATATTATTTTCATAAATCAATGTACTAATTGCAAATGCAATTAATATATTACCTAACACTATTTGAATGATATTAACTATTTTTTCTTTCATTATCCTCACCTCGATATAAGTATATCAAGATAAGAAACATCAAATTGTAATATATATTACAATTTTAAAAATTATTTCAACAAATCTGCTAAATATAATTCATCTTTTTTATGTTCTTTTAATGTCTTATACTTCTTTATATTATCTACAAGATTATCAATACTATTTTCATAATATTGTTGATAAAAATACGTAGAATTATCATATTTCTGTTTATTAAAAATAATATGCTCTTTAGCGTATTGCTTCGGTTTATTATTTCCATTTTTAAGATAGTTATAATACATACCTTCATTAATTAATAATAACACTTCTAATTCTGGTTTAGTACAATATTTAGTAACAGAACCAATACGATGTTTTAAAGACTTAGGTATTTTTAGTATTTCATTTTGTTTATCACCAATTCGATATATATCAAAACTTCCTTGGTATATTGATAAAACTGGTATTAAAATGGAAGCATTTAATTGTCTTGCATGATAAGTCACCAAACCAACCAAATCTTCTTGAGTAAAGATTAATTTATTATTTTCTAATAACAGATCAATTATTTTCTTTTCATTTGATCCCTCACATAATACAAGTAACTTATTCATTCATTAACGTCCTCTTCAAATTCATAAGTAATTCATAGCTTACAGCTGTTCCAAAGTTATCTTCATAAAATTTCTTGCTTTTTAGTAAATCATTTCTTACATTATAATCTCTGTACATATTTGACAAAATAATTTGATTTTCATACTTGCTTATCCAAATATTATCATTGCGATTAAACATATCTAACAGCTCGCAATAATGCGTAGAAAACACTAAATTTGCACCCTTTTTATTGACTGATTTATCCTTAAACAAAACAATTAGATTTTCTACTAATGTTTTATGAAAGTGATTCTCAATTTCATCAATAATAAACGTTTTTCCTTCTTTCAAAGCCTGAATAGCTGATGTATACAATATAATTCCTTTAGTAGTTCCACTTGATAACATATGAAACAATTCTTTAGCACTTAATTCTTGTGTTTCATTATTAGTAGTTAAAGCATAAACATCGTTTCTAACTTCTTGCAAATCCTGTATATGCTCATCAAATAATTGCAGTATATATTTCCAATATGCTTTATTTAGATGCCCATTTTGATACAATGCATATACATCATGATAAACATTTTCTTTACTGATTAAGTCATCAAAATAGTATGCATAATTATTTCTATTTTTTAAAATATAAAACAAAATAGATATGTCATCAGGCAATGCTTTATTAATATTCAATTTTTTATAGTTTTTATCATTAAAAATAGCATTTTTCTTAGTTTTAGAATAGTTCATTACCTTTAATGATTCTTTAGTAAATGATAAATTATTTCCTAAATTTAATTGTCTATTTAATTCAGTTTCATAAATATAAACTTTCTTATTTTCATAAAAAGTTATTTCTAATTTTGTTCCATCAATAGAAATAACTTCATCTTTCAATTGAAATGAACCTAATATACTATAAACATCTTTTAAAAGATTTAATATACTTGTTTTTCCGCTTGCATTTTTACCAACAATAGATGTAGTTGAAAAAATATACAATTCCTCATCAATTTTATTGAGTTCATAAGTTTTATCTTCTTCACTTTTTCTAAATAGTGGTAAAAACGTCAATGTAATACCATCTACACAATTCTTATAATGATAAGCTTTTAAGCCTAATAATTTCATTTTAACACCATCTCCAATGTCATTATATCATGTTATTTGATTTCAAACAATATTTTTGTTTGAATGATAATATTTTTGACAAAAATAGGTACTTTTATTCATTTTCATAAAATAATTCTAACATAAAAGAGACATTTATTATATCAATCAAATGCCTCTTATTTTCTTTGTCTTCTTTCTTTAATAACTGTAAACAATAACCAAATACCCAAACCAACGGCTGTTAAATAACCAATAAAACCAATCGCTGGTATACCTAATACCTGTGGTGTCATATTCGTCATACATAACATACTACTAGCCATCAACAAACCTGCTGAAACAATTCCCACTACAAGCTTATTAACCATATGATTGAGCATGGTCATAGGAACAGTAGATTCCATAAGTTCAAGATTAAGTTTCAAACGTCCTTTCATCATCATACGCATAAGCTCTGACATTTGTGAAGGTATTTGCATACTGCTTTGAGTAGCAGCATAACCTTGTCTAAAAAGATTGGTTAATTCTTTTTGTGGATCGTTTTTACTCACATGATTCATGACATGATTGGTTGCAATTTCCACCATACTCATATGTGGATCAATCGCCATAACAGTACTTTCAATCGTCACCAAACCACGGGCCAACATACTAATACCTTTTGGTAAAGAAATCTTATGTTTATGGGCTATCGCAAAGAGTTCTTGTACAAGATCACCTAAATTAATACTAATCAGATCTGCTGTAACATAACGATTCATAAAAACCTCGATATCGTCATAAAACTTAGTATAATCAACATGACCATCATGATTTCCTAAGGTTAATATAACATCCACAACCTTTTGGGTATCACTTCGCCCAATGGCTAAAACAGCATCTTTCATTAGCGTTTTATCACTGCGACTTAAATTGCCCATCATACCAAAATCAATCCAAACAATTTGTCCATCTCTAATACGTAAATTACCTGGATGAGGATCCGCATGAAAGAAACCATCATCCACAATTTGTTTGATATAGTTTTCAGCCAACTTACTTGCTATTTCCTTAATATCGTAACCAGCATCTCTTAATCCATCCAAATCATTAACTTCATAACCTTCTATGTATTCCATCACTAATACTTTACTAGTCGTATAAGCCATTTCTATATGGGGAACACCGATATATTTTAAATCTCTATTCAATTGTTTAAAACGCATCGCATATTGAGCTTCATTTAGAAAATCCATTTCTTCTTTAGCAGTTTCCCAAAATTCATCTAAAACAATATTAATATCAACAACATTACCTAATATATCATTAAGCTTTAATAGCTTAGATGCTCTTCTTACTAAAGATATATCTCTTTCCATCATTTCATAGATATTTGGTCTTTGAACTTTCACAACAATCATTTGTCCATTCTTTAATAAAGCCTGATGGACTTGCGCAATCGAAGCGCTACCTAAAGGTGACCAATCAAAATATTCAAAAACATCCTCTAGTTTTTGTCCATACTCACTTTCAATCACTTGACGCACTGTTTTATTATCCATTGGTGCTACATTATCTCTTAGTTTGACAAGTTCATCACAATAACGAGCTGAAAACATATCTTGTCTTGAAGCCATAATTTGACCAATTTTGACAAAAGTTGGACCTAAATCCTCTAGTATTTCTCTAAACTTAACAGGATCAATACCTTGCGTAATATGATGTTTTCTAAGTATACCTACAATTTGTGCTAAGCGGCGTTTGCCACTTAACGTATTTTCCTTATTCTGACTCATTATTACCTTGTAATTCTTCAATCTTTGCTTTTAAAGCTTCTAAATCGTCTTTATTCAATTTTTCTAAATCACGACTTACACTGTCTACATCAACAGGATCATTCAATTTTTCTTTAACATTACGTCTTAATTCTTCATTAATCACTTTACCTTGTTCTACAGTTAATTCACCTTTTTTCACTAAAGTATCTACAACTTCCTTACTTTTTTCAGCAGAAATGGCTACTGCACCTACACCAGCTAATAAAATCTTTTTCAAATCTTCACTAAAATTCATTTTAAAGTCTCCTTTCATTAATTCTATTTTACACTATGAAGCCAAACTTTAAAAGTAACATAAACATTTTTTTGTTTAAAATACTAAACTTACTCGCATACTAATAGTGGAGGTGGATTATGAGTAACAAGGAATTACTTTATATTGATGATGCTTTAAGTCATGAAGCGTATTTTATACATCATTGTAGTGATATTGAATCTAAACTACAAGATACTTCATTAAAACAACTTGTAGGAAAGCTAAAAAGCAAGCATCAAAACTTATATGATCAATTTTTAAATCTTATTTAAGGAGGAAATTATGAACGATAAAGAACTAATGGAAGGCCTATTACTCACAAGTAAAGGTGTAGCAGATTTGTATTTACATGGTACGATTGAATCAAGCAGTGCCCATGTTCATTCATCATTTGATAGTGCTTTATGTGAAAGCTTGAAGATGCAAAATCAAATTTATGATGCTATGACACAAATGGGCTGGTATCAAACAGAACAAGCTAAAATGGATGAAATTGCTAAAGTCAAACAAAAATATGTACAACAAAACTAGAACGACATGTTCTAGTTTTTCATTCTACCTCTAAATGTAAAGAACTACCTTGAGCAGATTTTTCTACCACAATCTGTGTTGGTATTCTTTCTTTAAGCTCATCCACATGAGAAATAATACCAATCACCTTATTATCATTTTTAAGTTCCATTAAAACCGATAATGCCTTATCAATAGATTCACTATCTAAAGAGCCAAAACCTTCATCAATAAATAAAGTATTCAACTCTATACCACCTGCATAACTTTGAATCATTGAAGATAATCCTAAAGCAAGTGATAAAGCTGCTTTAAAAGATTCACCACCAGATAATGATTGGATATCACGCATCGTTCCTGTTTCATAATCCATAACACTTAAATCCAAGCCTTGTTGTCTTGTACCCTTTGTAACTACTTTACGATGCAATGTAAAACGTCCTTGACTCATTTTAATCAATTCCACATTAGCATATTCTAAAATATGTTCAAAATAGAATGATAAAACATATCTTTCAAAAGATAGTCTTTGACTATTTTTACCAGAAGTATAATCATAAAGGTCTTGATAAATGGTATATTTATCTAAAATTTCCTGATTACTTTGATATTCTTTTTCTAAAGCTTTAATATGTTGATTGTTTTGATTATAGCGATGATTCAATGTATTGAATTGTTTGAGTTTTTCATCTTTGATGGTTTCTAATTCTTTGAGTTTGATTTCTTCTTCATGTAAATCTACCATTTGCATATTTTTGGTTTTAATAGATAGTTGATCTATTTGATCTTTCAGGCTTGCTTTTTTGATAGAATAATCTTGATATTGTTTTTCATAGGTAGATAGTTTGTTTTGTTTTACAGCATATTGTTGATAGGTTTGTTCATCAGTAAAGTTTTGAACAATGAAATCATCATATGCTTTTTTATCAATATCTAATTGTATAGATAATTCTTGAAGTTTTAAAGATAGCGTTTCTTTTTGATTATCATATAGAGAAATATCTTGTTTAACTTGATGGTAGTTATCTTCTTTTTGTTTGATATCTTCTACAAGATGATTATATTGTTTTTGGTAGTCTTTGATGATATTATCTAGTTTTTCTTCAATATGTGCATATTGTTTTTTGAGTTGTTCAATATGATTGATACTAATAGTGATTTGATTTTCCTGTTGAATAATATAATTACGTATATTTTCTAATTCTTCTTGATATTGTTTTAATGTTTCTTTATCTTTCTTCAAAGATCTATCCAAGCGTTTGAGATATTTCACATCAGCATCTCTTTTTTCATAGGTTTTTTCTTCTTCTTGAATGGTATTGGTAATATCAGATAACAAATAAATAAAAACTTGTTTAGATAATTCTTCTTCAATGGATAATTGCTTCTTAATAACATTAATACGTCCTAAAAGTTCATTGATTCTTTCATGTTGAGATAAAACTTCCTGATAAGCTTCATCTTTATCTGCTTGGGCTTTTTCCATCTTACCATTTAATTCTTCAAGTTCACTTGTTGATAAAACATGGGATGAAAGGGTTGCTAAGTGAGGATGATGTAAAGAGCCACATACAGGACAAGGTTCATTGTCTTTAAGATTTAATGCCATAATACCTGCTTGTTGGCGTTTAAAGTTTTCATCTTCTTTTTGAAATTGATTATAAATCGTTTGATAAACATTGGATTTTTTCGTATATTTATCAGATAATTCATAATGTTCATCTTGCATACGAGTATATTCATCAAATAGTTGACTTAAATCATGAATAGCGATACGTGTGTCATTTTTTTCTTTAACGATTTGTTCACTTTTTTGCAAGTCTAATTGAAGTTGTGGTAAAGCATCTACACTTTCCTGATCTCGATCCATACGATGTTGTAATTTTTCTATTTTATGACGTTGATCATTGAGTTGTTGAATACTTTGATCATGTTGTGATTGTAGTTCTTTGACTTGTTTTTGTAAGTTTTTGTATTCTTTTTGTTGTTTTTTGGTTTGTTTATAGTCATTGAGTTTTAATAGAATATCGTCTTTTTGTTGTTTTAATAGAGATACTTGTTGATAGTCTTTGTCTATTTGTATCATATCATTGTTGAGCTTGTCTAAAGTCATTGTAGTATTGGATAAGGATTCTTTAGTAGTTTTATGGTCTTTTGATGTTTGATGATAAGATATGATAATTGATTGATTTTTTTCAATGATTTTTAGTTTATCAATGTCTTGTTTAAGAATAAACATGGTTGTTTCTTTAGTGATTAGTTGTTGATAAGTTTCTTGAGTTTGTTTGAGTTCTATGAGATTTTGATTGTTTTGTTTTTGTTTATAGTAGTCTTTAGATAAATCATCATAGGTTTGTTTAGAGGTGTTGTAGTCTTGTTCATATTGTTTAAGTGTTTGATGAAGTTGTTCATTTTCGTTTTTAGCATCTTCAATATAGGATGGATGAAATTGGTTTTTGTCTAAGACAATGTCATGACCTAAATCTAGTAAAGAAAATCTTGTAGATAATCTTTGATAAGATAATTGATAAGCTTCTTTATATTGTCTTGTTTCGTCCTGTAATAGTTTTTCAAAAGTGACTAAAGAGTCACTATGAAAGATATGTCTTAGAACTTTTTCTCTTTCTTCAGATGAAGCATATATAAGTTTCGTAAATTCACCTTGGGCGATCATCACAATTTGTTTAAATTGATGAACATCAACACCTAATAATTGATTCACTTTAGCATTGACTTCTTTAATACCTTCAATAATCGTATCATCATAAGATAATGTAGCATTGGCTTGTTTTGGTGTTTTGTAGCCTTCGCGCATGTAGGTTGGTGATCTTTTTATGGTATAGATTTTTTGATGAAGTTCAAAGATCATTTCTACATAAGTTTCATCTTTAGGTGAAGCAAAATCACTTCTAAAATAAGATTGTTGGCGATTACTTCCTGAAGCACAACCATATAATGCAAATGTCATAGCATCAAAAATAGTAGTTTTACCTGATCCAGTCGGACCACTAATCAAATATAAGCCATGATCCATCATTTGCTCAAAATCAATGATGGTTTTATCTTTATAAGTCATAAATGCATTCATTGTTAGTTTAATGATTTTCATTTTCTTCACCACCCTTTTCTAATAGTTGTTGAACGATTTCTAATTGTTGGTTGGATAATTCTATACCTTTAACATCTTTGTAGAATGTTTGAAATAAGGATAGTTGGTCTTTGTTTTCAAAGTTTTTGATTTGTTTTGTAGAAGTGTTTTGATTGAGTAAATGTGTATAGGTTATTTGTAGTAAATATGGATAGAGTATTCTTAGACGATCAATCGCATGGGGAATGATGGTTTCGTCTGTTAATTCAAAGGATAAGAAGTCATCTTTTTTGATAATAAAATCTTTATCCATGAATTCATTGAATGATCCTTTATATTTATTAAGATCTCTTGAAGGATGCAAAGGAATTGTTTCAATGGACATATCGTTTGTATCCACAATGACATAGGATTTATTTTGTTTAACTTCATCAAAAGAATAACGCATTAAAGAACCACTATAACGCATGGTTTCTCTTGATACTTTTTGGGGCGCATGTAGATGACCTAAAGCTACATAATCAAAATCATCAAAAAGATGCGCATCAATAATTTCACTACCACCAACACTTAATGGTACTTCTGATTCACTGGTTGTAGAGTTATGACCTACAAATTGATGTGTTATTAATATATTTTTATAATTTTTATCGATGATTTGTTTAGCCATATAATAGCTTAAAGCATCTTGATAATCATGAATATGATCTTCTTTATATAGTGCTTTAACATGGGATGGTTTAATAAATGGTAACATATAGAATCTTACATCATCCATAGTGACATAAGCCATTTCTTTTTGTAAATATGTTTCGATATATAAACCACTTTGATTAAGTATTGAACTTGCAAAATGAAGACGATCACTACTATCATGATTACCACTAATCATGAGTACCTTTATATGATTATCTATTAAAGCTTTATGTAAAAATTCATCTAAGACATTGACTGCTTCCTGACTAGGTATCAGTCTATCATAGACATCACCAGCAATCACTAATGTATGAATATCTTTTTTTAACATATCATCTAATATTTGAAATAATAGTTCTTTTTGGATATCTAATAAAGAGTATTGATGAATCACTTTTCCTAGATGAATATCTCCTATGTGTACAAATTTCATGTGTTTCTTCCTTTCCATATAAATATCATTTTTTCTTTTTCTTCTTTGGTATAGAATTTTTTTAAATGTGGCGGTATGGTTTTAGTGTCTATATATTGTGCATTGAGTTTTTTGATTGTCTTATAGGAAGGTATATTACAAGGGTCACAAGTAATGATATAATGATCTCTATGAACGATGTCATCTAATAATAAGCAAGCTTCATAAGCATAATGATGACCTCGATAAGCTTCTTCAATCGTATATGCAATATGACCATCAAATAGATGTTCATCATCATCTCCCAAACGATAAACAAGTCTTCCTATTTCAATATTGTTTTTCATAATAAGATAAATATAATAAGGGGTATATCCCTTTGGTAAATTAGTATTGATGAATTCTTCTAAAATGAGTTTCATAATGCCTCCTGTTAAGATTATTATAGCATTTATAATGTCTTTTTAAAATAATTGAAATATTAAATAAGTGTTGTTATAAGGCTAATGTAACCATAACATAACAAGAAAGTGAAAAGGCTAAGAGATGCCTCGCAGCCTTTTATATTTTTTGGGAAGAATATTATCACATTAATATGATAATTTTTAATTATTTACAATATTTTTAGTATCGAAATGATACCATTCATATTCATGATTTGTTCACATAAATGATAAAAATCGGTAAGATAACTTACCGATTAAACTTGGTAACTTTAAATGATGTCCTATTTGTATTGTATAATCTTACACTGATGTTTTTTATATTCAGTGTGACTACTATCAGAATCGTATGTCATACCTACCAATATGATATTCTTATAATCTTTAATTTTCTCCACATAATTCTTATTAATAATTTGATCAATTGCTTCCTGCGGTGTACTATTAACTTTCAGCTCTATAATGATAGCTGGATAACGTGATCTTTGTGGTATAAATATCATATCACATCTACCCTTACCGGTTACTTCTTCTCTTTTAATCTTATAAAACTTTCTTGCATATATATAGCAAACTGTCAATAAACAAGCCAAACTATTTTCGTCATTATAGTGAAACAAATCAACTTCTTTATCATGAGCCTCTTCTATCATTTTAGCCAATATTTCTTCATCTTTATTTAAAGTTGCATTAAAGATACGCTTACTATTTCTAACAATTTCATTATAATCACCCATATCTTTTCTAGATAAAATTTTTTCAAATTTAAGCATGAGTTCATGATTAGGAATATATAAATAATCATCATGATAAGTTAAGAAGCCAAAAATAACCATTGATGATAAGATTTCATCTCTAGCATTAAGATTATCATCCTTTTCTAAATACTCCATTAAATCAACTTCAACAGGTATGTCTGCTACTAATTGTACAATATCATCTCGAACATCATCAACATTATCCTCTATACAATCCGCAATTTCACTCATCGGCCCTGTAGATGTCCAATAATTATCACAGAATTCTCTATCAATAGCACTAGATACACTGCGAGGATTAAAAAGTTTTTTTCCTGTACTTGTATAATATCCATCATACCAATATTCTAAATCTTCATATTTTAATTGAGGGTATTGATTGCATAAAGATTCAACTTCTTCTTCTGTAAATCCAAAGAATTCATCGTATCTTCTATCGTTTATAAAATTAAATTCTGAAAAATTATTTAAAGCTGACCCAGAAGAATATTTAACTATAGGTAATATACCAGTCATATAAGCTAATCGAACTGAAAGTTTATCTTTTGTAAGATCTTTTAGAAATTCCATATAATCAATTTTATTTTTTTCATTTATAAAGTCTTTATAAAATATACTATCCCATTCATCCAATATAAGTATAAATGAATCTTTAGTTTGATAAAGGCATTCACTAATCGGATCATTATCTCTTGGACATATACCATATTGAACTTTTAAATCAGAAATAATATTATCTTGTATATAATTGATATATTCTTCATATGATGAACAACCTTTAGGCATAACACTAAAGTCGATATATATAACATTATATTGATTGAGATGTTTTGTATAATTATCTGTTTGTGATATTTTAAGTTTATCAAAGATAGCTTTTGTATCATAATTTTTTGTATAGTATGCAGCTAGCATATTAGCGTTGTAAGTTTTGCCAAAACGGCGTGGACGGGTAATGCATATATAATTGAAATCAGTTCTATCTATGTAACGAGATACAATGTCTATCATCATTGTTTTGTCAACATAAATTTTATTATTAACATGTTTTTCAAATCTACAAACAGCCTTGTCAGTATTTAAATAAACCATAACATTCTCCTCCTTTTTAATATTATAAACTATTTCTTTCATTTCTTCCATTTATATTTAATTTCTTAATTAAATAATTATTATCATTCCTAGTACCATTTTAGTGCTACTAATTCAACCATGAAAAAATACTAAATAAGAATTGCTAAAGTAAAGGCTAAGAATAACTCTTAGCCTTATAATAATGGTGCAAATAAACGTAATACAGCTTCAAAGAAGCCTTTGAAACGACGACTATAATCTTGAGATATCTTTTTACTTAATGATAGTGTTTCATCAAAATCAGCAAGTATTTCTTTAATCGTTTCTGGTTGGGTTAACATGACATTACATTCAAAGTGAAGATAGAAACTACGATAATCAAAGTTAATCGTACCTACTGTTGCAATACGTTTGTCACATATAACCATTTTAGCATGTAAGAAGCCAGGTTGATATTCATAGAATTCGATGCCTTCTTTGATGAGTGAATAATAATAGGATCTTGTTACTCTATAGACGGTTTTCTTATCTGGGATGCCTGGTGTAATGATTTTGATGGATACACCTTTTCTACTTGCGATAATTAGATCTTTCATCATAGTATCATCAATAATAAAATAAGGTGTCATAATCAGTATTTCTTCTTGTGCTTGATTAATTAAATTAGCATAGATGTTTTCACCAGTTCTTTCTTCATCCAATGGTGAATCTCCATAGGCAACCACAAAGCCTTCTTGATTATCTATTGGTGGATGATATTTATTGGGTTTAAAGTCATCATAATTTAGATCTTCATGTTTATAAGCATTCCAGGTTGTTAAAAACATGGTTGTTAGATTCCAAACACCATCACCTTCTAAACGGATACCTGTGTCTTTCCAATGGCCAAACCTTTGTTTAGCGTTTATGTATTCATCAGCTAAATTAAAACCACCTGAATAGCCAATATAACCATCAATGACGCATATTTTCTTATGATCTCGATTATTCATTGCTAATGATAATACAGGTTTAAATGGATTGAATGCAACGCATTCAATACCTAATGCTTCTATTTGTTTAATATAGTTAAAAGGTAAATAACTAACACTTCCAAAGTCATCATACATAAACCTAACCTTAACACCTTCATCTACTTTTTGTTTCAATAAATCCAAAATAGTATCAAGCATTAATCCAGGACAAATAATAAAATATTCCATCAATATATAATGCTTAGCATTTTTAATATCTCTCAATAAATCAACATAACAATATTCTCCTAAAGTATAATACTTTGTCTTTGTATTTTCATAAGTTCCAAAACCTAAATGCTTTAAATAAGTTAATCCATCATTACGATATCTATCAGAAATATCATGATTCATTACTGCTATATCCTTAATAGCTACTTGTTCTTTTTCTAACCTTCTACGTAAAAACCTAGAAGGTCTTTTATTACCTATCAATAAATATAAAGGCCCTCCTAAAACAGGAAATACAAGAATAAGAATAATCCATGATATCTTATAAGAAGGATTCTCATCTTTATTAACCAACCATAATACTACAAAAATACTTAATATCTCTAAAACATAATTCAACCATGAAACAACTTCTAATATTTGACTATATGCTAAAAACAACCATATTAATTGTAATATCATTAATAAACCATAATCAAATAAACGACTTAAAAATATCTTAGGCACCTTCATAAGGAATCATCTCCACTAATATATAAACCGTTGTTATAATATCATGATGGTCTAATAATTGATATTTTAATTTTATGCTATGATCATTTTTAGTAAATTTTAATAATCTTGTAGTAATATTGACTTTACCATACCCTACATCATATTGATTATAAGTATCTTTATAATGATTAAATAATAATGAAGAAGATCCATTCTTCAATATCATTTTATGTTCATCAAAATAGATACTAATATCTTTAAAAGATAATTTATTTTTATCAAGTTGTCCTATTTCGTTATATTCAACTGTATCTTTATCATTGTCATATATAAATAAAGCTTTATAGTGTACTTTGATTTGCATTTTGTCATCTCCTCAAAAATGATAGGTATATTATAGCATGAATTTGTTAAAAATAAATGAAGAGGTGAGCATCTTGAAGATATTTATCAAATGGTTAAGAAGATTGATTATATGTATGATTATATTAGTGATGAGTATTTATTTATTAGCTTATATCATAGAAGCACCTGATGTAGGTGAACAGCAATATATTAAACTATACGATAATCAAAATAATTTATATTATTCTTCCTATCAAAGTGACTATGTCACTTTGAATGAAGTTTCTGATGATTTTATCAATGCTATTATAGCCATTGAGGATCATCGTTTTTATGAACATAAGGGTTTTGATATAATAGGTATCGCAAGAGCAATTAAAGTAAACGTATTTTCTGATGATATTCAAGGTGCTAGTACGATTACTCAACAATATGCAAGATTGATGTATTTGACTAATGAAAAGACTTGGAATAGAAAGTTGAACGAAGCTTTTTTAGCGATTAGATTGGAGATGCATTATGATAAGGATACGATATTAGAAGGTTATATTAATACGGTTTATTTTGGTCATGGGATTTATGGTATTAGTAAGGCATCGAAGTATTATTTTGATAAAGAGCCTAGTGAGTTGGATTTGAATGAAGCTTCTATGTTAGCAGGTGTGATTAATGGTCCTGAGTATTATTCACCTTTTAATGATATGGAAGCTGCAAAAGAGAGACAGTTATTGGTATTGGATGCTATGGTTACTTATGGCTATATAGATGAAAACACAGCGAATGATGCCTATGAAACTGCCTTTGTTTTGAATGACCATGCATCTAAGACAATTGAGAATAGTTATGCTTATTATAAGGATACGGTATTAGATGAGTTGGATGAATTAGGTTTTTTAACAGATAGTTATATTAGTCAAGGATTAAATGTTGAAACATCTTTAGATGTTTCTATTCAAGATACATTAGAAGATACTGTTAGTGAAGCATTAGAAGGTATGGATGAATTAGAAGTAGCATCATTGATTGTTGATCATAATGCTAATGTGTTGGCTTTAGTTGGTGGAACGGATTATACAACATCTCAGTTTAATAGAGCTACTTCTTCATCTAGACAAATAGGATCAACTATGAAACCTTTACTTTATTATATTGCCTTAGAAAATGGTTTTACACCTATTACCAAATTCAAAAGTGAAGCAACAACATTTCAACTAGAAAATGGTGAAACCTATTCACCATCTAACTTTAATGATAAATACGCTAATGATGATATTACTTTAGCCCAAGCTATAGCTGTAAGCGATAATACCTATGCTGTTAAAACACATTTGTTTTTAGGTGAAAATGCTTTAGTTAACTTCTTAAATCAATTTGGATATACCCATATATCTCCTCATCCTTCTTTAGCTTTAGGTACATTAAATACCAATATCTATGAATTAGCATCACCCTATGTCACTATCTCTAATGAAGGTATCTATAACGATATCCATACCATTACTAAAATAACCAACAATAACGGTGATATCCTCTATGAATATACCCCTACCAATCAACAACTCTTAAACCAAGATACATGTCTTATATTATCCCAACTTCTTACATCACCATTCCATGAAGAATTCTCTACATATGCTTCAGCAACTATGGTTAACTATCAAGTAAATACAACATTTGCAGTAAAGACTGGTACAACTGCTTATGATTCATTATGTATAGGTTATAATCCTAATTACACAATACTATCTTGGTGTGGTTATGATGATAATAGAGAAATGACACTACAAACACAAACTCGTATTCCTAAGATATTATTTCAAACGATGGCTAATTATCTACAAGAAGATGATATTTGGTATGAACCTACAGATTCTATTGAACAAGTTCCTATTGATCCGATTACTGGTGAATATGATGAAAGTGGATTAATTTATTGGTTTAAAAAATGAGTGAGTATCAAACTCACTCATTGTTTGTTATTCAGTTTTTCTTTTCTTAATACTTATATAAGCAACTGCACCAGATAACATCATGATTGTAAATGTTTCAAATAACATATAATCATCACCAGTCTTAACCATACTTGTTGAAGCTGTACCATCAGATGTATTGGTATTATTTGTAGTATTTGAAGTTGTTGAAGTACCACTTGTTGGTTCATTATAAACAACAGCAAATGTACCAACCTTATCTGTTGTAAATGTAATACCTGTACTTGTTCTAGTAGCTGCAATTGTTTCAACTGTTCCATCTTCATTAACTAATAAAACTGTAAATGTACCATTACCATATTTAGATGTATCAAAATTTACAGTCAATGTAATTGCTTCAGTCAATTGAGAAACACTATAAGCCAAATCATCATAATCAAATGCACCAGCTGCTAATTCAAAATAAGTTACTACTGATTGTGTAGATGAAAGACTTTTATCAATAGCTGCAACATCATTTGCTGATAATTCAGCTTTATCAGTGATAACCTCATAACTATAGTCAAAATACTCATCTAAATCATAACCAGCTGCCTTAAGAGAATCAGAAATGATTTCAGAAATCTTATCATATTCTTCATCAGTCTCAGCAACAATAATATTTACTGAATCATCATCTGTACTTATCAAATCAAGATAATCTTCTAATTCAGATATAGCCTCTTCTAAATTAGCAGATGCTACTTGATAGTTTGCATAAGCTTCTTCATACTCTTCGGTTGCATCTTCAAGAGCATCCATAGCTTCCTCGTATGCTGTTTGAGCTGTTTCTAATGTAGCCAATGTAGTTTCATATTTTTCTAACAATGCAATTATTTCTGCATCAGCATTATCACCTAAATCATCAACACTTCCTTCACCAGCTTTAATAGCTTCTAATACAGCCTTATATGAACTTAAAACAATACTTTGATTTGTTAAAGATTCAATATTTGCTTCATACGTATCAATATCTGCTTCTAATGTAGATATTTTTTCTTCATATTCAGCTATTTGAGATTCTAAATTAATAACAGTTGTTTCAGCAGCTACCAAATTATCTTTAGCAGTAGTTGCCGCATTCATAATTGCTTGATATGGAGCAAGTACTTCTTGAGCATTGGCTAAAACAGCTGAAGCTTCATCAAATGTCTCATGGGCAGCATCCAAATCTTCTTGAGCATTTGTTAATGCTCCTTCTGCAACCTCAACATCCTCTTTAGCATCGTATACAGCTTTTTCAGCATTATAGACTGCTGTTACAGCAGCATTTTGAGCTTCCTGTGCAGCTTCTAATGCAGATTCAGCACTTACTACAGCTGTTTGAGCAGCAGCAATATCCTCACTATAGCTTGTTAAGACTTCTTGAGCATCTTCTAATGCTTCTTCAGCAGCTGTTACAGCCTCATCAGCATCAGCTTTTGCGTTTTGAGCAGTTGCTAAAGCTTCTTGAGCAGCTGTTAAATTATTTTGTGCTTCTTCACTTTCTGCAGTTGCTTCTTCTAAAGCTGTAGTTGCACTTGCAAGATTTTCTTGAGCCTCAGTTAATGCAACACTTGTACTATCAACTTCAGCTTGTGCCTCAGCAAGAACTTCTTCTAATCCTGTTTTTTCATCTTCTAGATTTGAAATTGTTATTTGAATATTATCTAATTCCGTTTGTGCTTTATCAACAGCATCCATTGCTTCTGTTAAAACAGTTGTAGCTGACGTTAATGCAGCCTGGGCTTCATTATTTGCAGCTTGGGCATTGCTCAATGCTGCATCAGTAGCATTTAAAGCTGTTTCTTTTTCAGCAACATCTGTTTGTGCTGCGTTATAAGCAGTACTAGCTTCTTCATAAGCTGTTTGAGCACTAGCAAGAGCTGCTGTAGCTTCAGATTGAGCATCTTGCGCACTTGTCAAGGTTGATGACGCTTCATCGATTTCGCTGCTTGCAGTTGTTTCGTATTCTGTAAGAGCTGCTACAGCTTCTTCTAAAGCAGTTGTAGCAGATGTGACATTTGCAGTTGCTGTATTATATGCTTTTTGTGCAGTTGTTAATGCAGCAGTTGCGGTTGTTAAAGTAGCGTTCACTTCATCGTATGCAACACTAGCAACATCGTAATTATTCTTTGCGTCTTTTTGCGTTTCTTGAGCCGCTGCCAAAATAGCAACTGCATTATTATAGGTTTCTTCTGCTTCAGTTTTTGCAGTAGAGGCACTTGCTAATGTATCCTTAGCATCAGATAAAGCACTTTGAGCATTTGCTAAATTTGTAGTAGTAGTTGCCAATGTAGTTTCAGCAGTTTCTAATTTTGCTTTTAAATTTGCTAATTGAGTCTCATAAGCTGCTGCTTCTAACACATCATAATAATCATCAATTAAAGCTGCATAATTTGATACGCTTATGCCAGAACCGCCTGTTGCAGAAGTTCCAAATGAAAATGTTTGTGAATACGTATATTTATAAGTTCCATTGTTAGATATAGCATATCCTGTCGCTACATAAGTTGAATTAATTATATTCAGATAATGTCCTACATTTGTATACAAAGTAGAATCAGTAGAAGCTAAAGAAATTAATTCACTATTTGTAAGAGTTCCTTTTGCTTTGATAGTTTCAATCAAGCTTTGAACACTAGTATTCACATCAACATATGTTTTTGACACTTTATCATAATAAGTTCCAGTAGTGGCCGCTTCATCAAACTTTTCTTTTTCGTCATTATACCAACCATCATATGGATCCAATGATGCTAATGGTTCATATGCCAAGTTTTCAGCAACACCACTAATTGCACTAGCATGTGCCATATTAGTGTCCGAATAATTAACATTAAGTTCAGCAGCCATCATAAGAAAACTTGTAACTTTTAATTCAGATAATCCCAAATTAGTACGAATTGTATTACATTCATTTATATAAGCAATCGTAGCTTCTAAATTTTCTAAGCTTGTAGCATCACCATCAGCTCCCAAATCTGTATATCCATATAATTTATCACCTTCGGTAAGGCCATCATATAAAGCCATTGCTTTTTGTGCATCTGTTGCAATACTAGTATCTGTTTCAGCATACGTTTCTGCAAGCCATTCAAAAAATCCATAACTACTGTAAACATATTGCATTTTTTCTTCTAATTCTTCAACTTGCACAGTTAAATCTTCTACTTCAGCATATGCAGAATCATAAGCATTTTGAGCTGTTGTTACTGTAGCCTCAGCAATCTCCACATCAGTCGTTGCTGTAGTTAATGCAGTAGTTGCGTCAGACAATGCTGATGTAGCTGCTGTTAAATTATCCTCAGCAGTTGTTACAGCTGCATTTGCTTCATCCAATGCTGATTGCGCTGTTGTAAGATTTGTAGTAGCTGTATCGACAGCTGCCTGGGCAGTTGTTACATCATCTTCGGCCTCACTAAGTGTAGCCTCTGCTTCACTTTGAGTTGTCTCAGCTTCACTTAACGCTGTTTCTGCTTCAGTAACAGCAGTTTTTAAAGCTATATACTCGTCATCATCTTCCAATGCTTGAAGGGCTTCATTATAAGCCGTTTCTGCCTCAGTTACAGACGTGTCAGCTGCGTCTTTTGTACTTTGTGCAGTTGTTAAAGTATTAGTTGCTTCACTTAATGTTTCATCAGCTTCAGTCAAAGTAGTTAAAGCCTCTTCATATTCTTCACTAGCTGTATCATATACTGTTTGAGCCTCATCTTCAGCTGCTTGTGTTGTAGCCGCAGTTGTTGCGGCTTCATCATAAGCTGTTTGAGCTTCAGACAAAACTGCTTCTGCTTCTGCTAACTCTTCTTCAGTTGTTGTTTCTGATGTTTGAGCTTCTGCTAATGCTTCTTCATTATCTTTTACAGCACTTTCTGCTTCACTTAGAGCTGTACTTGCACTTTCTGCAGCGTTTTGAGCCTCTTCAAGAGCTGTTTCAGCTTCTGCTAGTGTTTGCTTAGCCTCTTCAAGGTTAGTTGTTGCTTCTGCTACAGCAGCCTTTGCTTCACTAACGGCAGTTTCAGCATCACTTAATGCTGTTTCAGCTGAACTTTGTTCTTCTTGTGCTTCTTCTAGTGTTTCCTGTGCAGCTATTACAGTTGCAGCTAATGTTGCATATTCATCATCATCTTCTGTTAAAGCAGCTAAAGCAGCTTGTGCTTCAGCTAATGCTTCTTCAGCAGCAGTTACATTCTTATCAGCAGTTTCTTTTTCTGTTTGTGCAGTTGCTAAAGCTTCTTGAGTAGCTGTTAAATTATTTTGTGCTTCTTCACTTTCTGCAGTTGCCTCTTCTAAAGCTATTGTTGCGCTTGTTAAGGCTGCGCTTGCTAGATCATAAGCTTCTTGTGCAGTTGCAACATTTGCTGCAGCTTCATCATAGGCTGTTTGATTTGCATCAGCTGCGGTTTGGGCTTCCTCATATGTAGCTTGAGCATTTGCTAAAGTTTCATTAGCTTCTTCTAATTCAGTTGTAGCATTTAATAAATTTTCACTTGTTGTAGCAGATTCTTTTAAAGCATCATCCAACGCTTCTTCTGTTTCTACTAATTCATCAGTTACTGAATCAATGGCTGATTGAATAGCTGTATCTGCAGTTGTATAAGCTGTATTAGCAGATGTTTGAGCTTGCGTATATGTAGCACTTGCTTCATTTGCAGCTGTTTGAGCAGCATCCAATGTTTCTGTTGCTGATTCTAAAGTTTCACTTGCTTCATCAACAGTATCTTGTGCAGTTGATACGGCATCTTCTAGTTCAGTGACTGTAGTATCCGTTGCTGTTACAGTAGTTGTGTTAGTATCATCATCGGTTACTTCTGTTGCAAAAGCAGGTGAAGCACTAGTGGCTATCATACTTGTTGCAGCAACTATCGAAAATAATTTTTCTTTTTTCATTTCTTTTTCCCCTTCTATAAATTATCCTTATGTATTTAATTATGTAGATTTCATCTACATAATTAACAACCATAAATCCATTATACTATTTCTAATCCCACAATTTCAACATTCATTTGTAATTTCTTAGGATAAACGCACGAAATACCCTATTGACTTTTTAAGAAAATAATGCATTTTC
>JAJQFG010000136.1 GCA_021201315.1 Erysipelotrichaceae bacterium | reverse complement strand
AGAATCTAATAACTGCAATTGTATCCAGCAACAAAACAAGAAAAGAACATATTGCTCATATGATAATCAATAAGAATCCTGATGTTGTAGGTATCTACAGATTAACAATGAAATCAGGATCGGATAACTTTAGAGCAAGTGCTATACAGGATGTTATGAAGATATTAAGAGGGGAAGGAATAGACGTAGTTATCTATGAACCTACATTAAAAGAAGATACATTTATGAAATATAAAGTCATTCATAATTTTGATAAATTTAAACAAATGAGTGATGTTATTGTAGTTAATAGATTAGACAATCAATTAGACGATGTAAAAGATAAAATCTATACAAGAGATATATATGAACGAGATTAATAATATTTATTATTTTACTAAATATATTTCACATAACTTGCCAGAATAATATTTCTAGCTTTTTTTATATACCCAAAAGGTGGCGTAAACATGATTAACATCGATAAATTATATAACGAATGGTTATACATAAAGAAAAAAGAGGTAAAACTTATATCCTATGATAAATATGAGTCTATAGGTAATCTTTATGTTTTACCATTTCTCAAAACTCAACCTATAGAATCTTTAAATGTATCTATAGTATCAGATTATATTAATAAACATATAAATAATGGTTTGTCTTCTCAATCTGTACAAACCATAAAAATGACTTTTAAATCATTATATACCTATGCTGAAGAAAAATATGCATTAAAACATATAGATTTCTCACTTATCAAAATACCATCAGACAAGAAAGTGACAACTGTAGATGAATATCAGGAAAAGATCATATATGAATACTGTTGTAATCATAAAGATGCTCTAAGTGTTGCTATTATATTGTGCTTGTATGCTGGAATAAGTTTTACAGAAATATGTGCATTAAAATATAGTGATATTGATTTGAATAATGGACGTATTAATATCGCTAAAAAGGTACAAAGAAAGATTAATAGAAATAATGAATTATCTAAAACTGTTTTTGCTGCAGAAGATCTAGTACCACCAGAAAAAAGAATTATTGGGTTGTCACCATTTATTGTATCTTATCTTAATGATTTTATGTCACAGGGTAAACCAGATTATGATTGTTATATGTTGAATAAGAATAATAAAATACCAGAACAGCGTATTTATCAAAGGAAGATAAAAGAGCTTAGCAATATGTTAGGATTCGAGGTCACATTTGTTATGCTTAGAAATACATGCAAGGAAAAATGTATCAAAAATAATGTTAATGTACATACAATTTTAAATACTTTAGGCTTAACTAAGTTAGTCATTAGTGCTGATAATGAAAGAGATATTGATATTACTTATAATCAGGAAGAAATGAATAAGATTTCACCTGATTTTTTATTTAAATGATTTTTCAACTATCACTAATTTGTAGTTGTTAATAGTTAAATCAATTCTCATTGTGTAGATATTTAGCAATGTTAAATTAGAAAAAATTATATTCGGGAATAAAAGAAAAAGAATGGGAACCGTTATTAGATTTGTTGTCTAATAGTGGTTCCCTTTTTTGTTGTTGATTAATCACTTCAATAACAAAGCAATGTTTTCAATTGCAAAAGCGTTTAATGCTAAGGTTCCTTAAAGCAGATTGTTAAGATATTCATTCATGAGTTGTTGTTCATAAGGTGTTGAAAATTCTTTACCAATAGTCATAATAACTTTATCATAATCTTCATCAAATCCATAAGGTAAAATAGCAACCTGAGTTCTTGCATAATTATTATCGTTTAATAACTTATACATCATCAAAACTAATACATCGTCATAGCAGGCATAATCAAAACCGTCATATCGACTAGAATAAATTAAATCAAATAATTTTCTCATAGGAGCATTTATTACTTTATCATTTTTGCCAGATAATGAAAAATCTCCTTCGATTGTGATAAACATACAATTAAAATCAAACATTTCTTTTAGCTTTGTATGTATTCTATCAAGTTCATGCTGATGAATTTGTTTATCATTTTTAGTTTTGCAATCAAGAAAACCTTTATCATGTAGTAGATACATCTCATTCACCTCCTTCCTATGTATATTAAAGCATAAATTAAATCTAGAATTTGTCGAACGGTGTCGACAAGAGTAACTTTTTTTATATTTTTTTCAAATTTTATCGATTAATCTGTTATTAAGTAAAAATTTTGCTTATGCTGGAGAAAATATAATAATTATCAGAGGTAGAATTTTTAAAAACTAAATAATTATTGAAGATATAATCGTAGAAGAGAAACTGTGATATCAAAACAGTTTCTCTTTTTTTTACAGCTGGATTAAGCAGGGTGTTATTGCGGTTAATTATGTAATTGTACTTATACAATTAGTTTTTTGTGATGAGGAATGATTGCTAAATATCCTATATAATTAATAAACTATGATAAATACAATGTTTTTTAGATTTCAATTTATCGTTATTTTCGCATCTAAAATAGTTCTGTGATAATATTGTGTTATGGGATATTTAAATCAGCAATATTTATCTTACTGAAAATAAATGAGGGAATTATACGTTATATGAATAGGATCAGATCTCCTCCTGTTCCTCCTTAAATATCATATTTAGGGAGGAATGTTTAATGATTAATGATTATAGAAGAAGTGATTTTAAAAAGAAATCTGATGAAGATGGTAATGTAAGATACATGTTTAAATGTAATGGTCAATTTATAGAAGTAAATAAAGAAGTCTATAGTGTTTGTATTAGAAGTTATTATAATATGGAAAAAGCTGATATAAGGGATGTCAAAAGAGCAGTTACTACTTATGCCGATCTTGATAAAATGACATCCTTTTTTGTTGGTTTTAATAAAAATGTAGATTGGCTGGGTACTATATACATAAATGATATTTATGATTATATAGCTAAAGAAATATCCATGTTAAGAAAGTCTACTGATAGACTTGTTGCTGAATGTATTTTTCTTGAGGGAATGAGTATAGGTGAAACAGCAAAATTATTAGGGATTGCTAAAAGTACAGTACATAAAAAGAAGAAAAGAATTCAAAAATACTTACAGGTTGTAGTTGCTAATAAATTCTTTTAGGTAATTTATCAAAAAGCAAAGCATTTCATTATATTAATATAGACTGAAATGCTTTGCTTATTTTTTTCTGTCAAAAGAAAATTTTTAAAAAATTTCATAAAATGGTGGACGATTTGCTAACTATTTTCCCCGTATTAGTGAAGGGTTATTTCCTTCAGAAGGAGAAATAGAAAATGGAAAAAGAAACTGTATGGATTTATTGTTCTGTAGCAAGCAGAAACAGTATCGAGCTTCTAAACTATCAGGAGCATGTATTAAATGATTTGGCTTTTAAGTTTGGTATGAAAGTTGTAGGAGTTAGCAAGATTATCTCTGAGGAAAACAAAAACTGTCATTATCAAATAGAAGCTATGCGTAATGCTATTAGAACACAAAAGGTTGGTATTGTACTAGTTTATACCAAGGAACGTATATCAGCTGATAAGGATGTTGCTGATGAATTTATGATGTTCTGTGATATGTGTCATGTTGAACTTGTAACATATCAGCAACTAAAGAATAAATTGGTGTTATACAGATTGTTTAATAATCAGTTTTAATTATTTATTAGTTAATTTACTTATAAGAGGACCTCCATTTCTTCTTTCAAAGAATCAATGAAAGGAGAAAATGTAAATGTTTAATGTAGAGGCTGAAATAAGGAAGTGGAAAAAATGAAAGAAATTGAGGAAGAAAAACTAAGAGAAAATGGCATGGATGAAGAGAGTATTAAATTATTACGTGAATTTGACTGGAAAATGTTTAATGCTGATAGAGTTTATAATGAAAGACAATATGTTAATAGTAATCTAATTGAAAATGCTGTTTCAACTATCGAACCAGTTGCTAATAATTTGGATGATCTTTTAATGCAATTGAATGATGAAGAATTATTTACAATTATGAATAAAATAGACCATAAATTAACAATGCAAATAATATATCTTAAAATTTGTGGTTATTCAGGAAAGGAAATTGCACAACAATTGGGTATGAGTGTTGATTCAGTATATTATTATCTTAAGTCAGCACGAAAAAAATTAAAAAAATAAAAAATAAATTACCAATTTGGGGTGTTTTCGTCGTCTAATAAGTGAAGGGGTTTTTAACCTCTTTAAGGAACATTGAAAACTGAATAGCAATTGTTAATAACGTTCCCTGTATTTGAGCCCATTAATGAATACGCCATGACTTTGATTATTTCAAAAAGAGCGATAAATATTTGATTAAAAGATAAGGTTGCACTTATTTGGCGAAGATGATGCAGGAGGAATAATGATACATATGGTGCGTCTCAGTCCGAGCAGTAAATAATTCTGTCGCAGGCAAGACATCATATAGGTGGGAATCCTATAAGCAATATCTAATGCCTTTAAATTTAGAAAAGCTTGTGGAACTGCATGCAAAGCAGTCTATTAACAATGCATAAAAACTATTTAAAAAAATTTCGAAATAGCATCCATAGAAATATGGATTGCTATTTCTTGTACATATTATGAAGGAGGTGTGAATAATGGCTGATGTTGTTAAAAGAGGAGATATTTATATGGCTGATCTTAATCCTGGATTTGGTTACGAACAGTGTGGCATCAGACCAGTGCTTATTATACAGAATGATAAAGGCAACAAATATAGTCAGACAACTATAGTTGCTTGTATATCATCAAGTGTAAAAAGCAAAGCAAGATTGCCTACACATGTTTATATTAAGGCTAGAAAAGCTCTCAGCAGCAATTCTATTGTATTACTGGAACAAATACGTGTAATCGATAAAGACCGTCTAATAAGAAAAATAGGCTTTCTGGAGCAAGCTGAGATGGCTAGGGTTGATACCTGTTTAAAGATTAGTTTGAATATAAACTAACATAGTATCGTTATTAGTGTATGAAGTCAAGAATGTGAAACTTGTTTTTGCATGTTCGTCATTGTAATGAATATAGATTAGAATATATCCAGAATATTAAATTATTAATATTCCTGGATGTAATATTTATCTATATTTCTGTTGATGTTCAAAGGAGGTTTTATGGAAACAAAGAATTATGATTTTGGATTAGAGCCTATAAGGCTATTGATCAAATTATTGGAAAGCAGTGAATATCAAAAATCTCAAAAAGAAAAAGAAAAACCTATAAACATAAAAAAGAAGGAAACACCTATTTGGGAAAAGAAATATTTAACAATTTCCGAAGCTATGAAATATACCAATATTGGAAGCAATAACATAAGAAGAATATTAAATCATTCCACTTGTAATTTTGTTATTTATTTTGGAAATAGAAAATTAATTCATAGACAGAAATTGGAAGAATATTTAGATGATATGCATTCATTATAAAGATTTTAAATTTTAAGTTGATTGTATTAAAAAATTTGTTTAGAGAAATTTAATAGTAAAGGTGGTGAAAAAATGGAAGAAACAAATGTTAATGCATACGAAATACCTATCTGGCATAAATGGAATTTAACCATTCAGGAAGCATCAAAATATTTTAATATTGGTGGTAATAAGCTTAGAGAAATTACTGAGGATCCGGATTGTGATTTTGTATTACATATTGGAACAAAGAAATTAATAAAGAGAATTAAGTTTGAAGAGTATTTAGAACACGAATATTCATTGTGAGATTATTTATTTCTTTGAAATTAAGAGCATTTTAAGAAAGGAATATAACAATGGCGAAAAGAAAAGACAGTAAGAAAAGACTTCTAAAACCTGGGGAAGGCGTAAGAATTAAAGATGGTAAAGAAACATACTATTATCGTTGGACAGACATTACAGGTAAAAGACGATATATTTACTCTGTTGATTTAAACAAATTAAGAAAGAGAGAAAATCAAATAAAAGCAGATGAAATATGTGGTATTAGATCTGCTGAAAATGTGACTGTTAATGATGTTTATAGTATGTGGCTAAAAGTAAAAAGAGGTTTAAAATCAAATACACTTAGTACTTATAAGTATACGTATGAGCATTATGTGTATCCCACGATTGGAAAGAAAAAAATAAGTGTGATAACCAAAATGAATATTAGGTTATTTTACATTGAGTTGGTAGAAAAGCAAAATTAAAAAATAGGTACTGTCAAAAGAATTCATAATATACTTTATCAAGTATTTGACTTAGCAGTTGAACAAAACTATATAAAGGATAATGTATGTTCCGAGACATTAACAGAATTAATAAGAACAAATGACTATACGGAAAAAAGAAATGCTTTAACTATTGAAGAACAAAAACTGTTTGAAAAATGTTTGTTAGAAAAGGAAAATATTTATTATAGTAGTATATTTTTAGTTATGATGTATTGTGGATTACGTGTTGGTGAGGCAACAGGACTACGATGGTGTGATATAGATTTTAGTAATAATTTAATTAGTGTTAATCATACATTAGTATATTATAAAAGCAATGAGACTAACTGTTATATTTATACAATAAATACTCCAAAGACTAAAAAAAGTTATAGAACAGTTCCTATGATCAAAAAAGTATCAGATTCATTGCAAAAATTGAAGGAATTTCAAAATGATAATCAGTTAAAATGTTTAACGACGGTAGATGGTTATTGTGATTTTATTTTTATTAATAGATATGGTACCGTTTTGGAAAGAAGTGGACTTAATACTATATTAAGTCGAATAGTAAAACAGTGTAATTTAAAACAAATAGAAAAAATAGAATCCAAAGGGAGTGAAGAATTAGTCCTATTACCACATATTACTTGTCATATTTTAAGACATACAGCTGCAACAAGATTATTCGAATCAGGAGTTAACTCACGCTTTGTCATGGATATGTTGGGACATACTGATATACGAACAACGATGAATGTATATGTTGATGTAACCAAAAAGTTTCAAAAAGAGGAAATATCTAAATTTGAATCATATATGGAGGATGACAAATGAGAAAAAGATTAGATAATAATGAAATTCTTAAAACAGGTGAAGGGAGTAGAGTCAAGAACGGAAAGAAAATATATTATTATCGCTGGAATGATAATGGTAAAAGGAAATATATTTATAGTGTTGATTTATTAGAATTAAGAAAAAAGGAAAAAAAGATTGAAAAAAGAAAAAATACTATTATTAATCAATCGACAAATGTAACGCTTAACGATATATACGACGTGTGGGTAATATTAGATGCTGATATAACTGACAGGTACAAATATATGTATAATACATTTGTATTGACAACTTTAGGTAAGAAAAAAATTAGTATTATAGAAACCAAGGATATTAGAACATTTTATATTAAGCTAATGGATCGAAAACATCTTAATATAAATAATATTAAAATTATTCATAATATATTATTTGAAATATTTGAATTAGCTGTTGCTCAGTGCTATGTAAAAAATAATGTTTCCCTAAATGCTTTAACAGAATTCAAAAAGGCAAAAGGTGAATTTAGATCAAGTGAATTCTTAACTTTTCAGGAGCAAAAGCTCTTTGAAGAAATGTTAAAAGAAAAACGATATATACGTTATAGAGGAATTTTTTTGGCTATGCTTCATGCAGGATTAAGTTTAGGAGAAACAATTGGGTTGCAATGGAGCAATGTGGATTTTGCGAAAAATCAAATTGACATCAATCATATTTTGATTTATCATGGATCATGTATAAATGGTAAAAAATGTCATTTTGAGATAAGAAATTTAAAGACAGACTGTCAAAACAGAAAAGTAACTATGAGTAGAGAATTGTTTGAAGCCTTGAAAGATTTGACAAATATAAAAAAGAGTGATAGTCTAAATTCATCGATAACAATCGATGGATATAACGATTTTATTTTTATTAACAAATCCAAGAATGTTTATGTTAGACAATCACTTAATTACATTTTAAAAAATATCCAATTAGATTGTAATATAAAGCAGATAGAAAAATCCAACTCCGAAATATATAACATTGACGTGTTGCTTCCTCATTTTAGCATTTATGCTTTAAGGCATACATATGCTATCAGGTTAATAGAAGCAGGTACTGACATAAAACTAGTTGCAAAAAAACTTGGGAATAAGGATGTGTATTCAACGAAAAAATTATATACTGAACTTATTGATGACAAGTTACAAGGATAATTGGTACACCAAATACACCATCAAGGACACCATTGAAATAAAGTTTATAAAAAAAATTAATGTCTTATATTAAGCAAGTTTAAAAAAATATTAGAAAATCAAGCAATAATAAGTAATTTACCCTAATAAATGCAATCATCCATATTGCGTTGAAATAAGAATTAGTCGTTTAAGTGAAGAACGTATACAAGCAATCATGAAACAATGTAGTCAAAAGATTGAAAATATGGAAGAATTAATTAATGGTAATTTTCCAGATGATTTAAAGGATTTGTTTACAGGTGATGAAGGTTTGTTTCCTAATCCAACAGAAATTAATTATTTTTGTAGCTGTCCTGACTGGGCATTGATGTGCAAGCATGTTGCAGCAACACTATATGGAGTGGCTGTCAGATTTGATGAAAATCCATTCTTATTTTTTGAACTTAGAGGTATTGACATTGATCGTTTCATTGATATAGTTTTAAAGAGTAGAGCGGAAATGATGCTGGATCATTCTAATACTTTAACATCTAGAGTTATTGATGATGATAAAGTATTTGATATATTTAAATTTTAAACTTCTTTATAAATTGATATAAAAAATCAATTTAGCTATAATAGATATAAGGAGGACGATCAATATGGGTATTTATTTAAATCCTGATAATAAAAATTTTGAATTCTTAAAAAAGGAAGATATATTTGTTGATAAATCATTAATGATATCCATTATTAATAAATATATTAATAAAGAAAATCGTTTTATTTGTGTATCAAGACCTAGACGATTTGGTAAAAGCACTGACGCTAATATGCTCATTGCTTATTATTCTAAAGGTTGTTCATCCAATTATTTGTTTGGTGATTTAAAAATTTCTCGAAATGATGCTTATCAAAAACATCTCAATAAATATAATATTATTGCGATTGATGTCATGGATTTTTATTATAAGTTTAAAGATATTAAGGATATGAAAGCTCATATTACTAAAATATTGATGATAGAAATTAAACGTGAATTTCCAGATGTATTCTTTTATGATGATCAAGATCTTTCTTTATCATTATTGAATGTTTATGATCAAATAGGAGAACAATTTATATTCATTCTTGATGAATGGGATTGTGTCCTAAGAGATCCACAATCTGATGAAGAAAAAAAGAAACAATTTCTTGAATTTTTACGTACTCTTTTTAAAACAAAAACCTGTATTTCATTAGTTTATATGACAGGCATCTTGCCAATAAAAAAATATGGAGATGAAAGTGCCTTAAATATGTTTGATGAAATCAGTATGATTGAACCAAAACCACTTGAAGAATTTATGGGATTTACAGAAAATGAAGTCAAACAATTATGTATAGAAAACAACATGGATTTTAATGAAATGAAATTATGGTATGATGGCTATCAAATAATTAATGAGGTATCTATTTATAGTCCTAGATCCATCGTTAAGGCTATATCTACTAAAACATGTAGAAGTTATTGGACAAAAACAGGAACATTTGATAGTTTGAGTAAGTATATTAATATGAATTTTGATGGTTTAAAAGAAACTATTATTCAATTGCTTGCTGGTGAAGAAATCAAAGTAGATACTGAAGGTTTTCAAAATGATATGTCAATATTTAAAAATAAAGATGATGTTTTAACAATGCTTGTTCATTTGGGGTATTTAGGATATCATCGAGAAACAGGAACAGTTTATATTCCTAACAAAGAAGTTGTCAATTCATTTATACAATCCATTAAAACTACTCAATATGAAAAAACATATCAAGCTATATATAATTCTCAAAGTTTGTTAGAATCTACTTGGCAAATGAATGAAGAAAAAGTAGCAAAAGGTTTAGAAGAGGTACATGATTCGTTTATTAATTCTAATTTAAAATACAATGATGAGAATTCGTTGTATACAACAATTATGATTGCCTATTATACATCAAGAGACTACTATACACCTATTAGAGAATTACCAACAGGTAAGGGTTTTTGTGATATCGCATTTATACCTTTTAATTCAAATTATCCTGCTATGATTATTGAACTTAAATATGATAAAAATGTTGAAACAACTATTGATCAGATCAAGAATAAAAACTATGTTCAAAGCTTAGAACATTATCATGGTAATTTATTGTTAGTTGGGATAAATTATGATAAGAAAGATAAAAAACACATTGCTAAAATAGAGAAATTTACAAAAGAATAATCAAATTATTAATAAAAAATGGGCTTTTTTATAAGCCCATTTCTTTTTTCAATTTTTCTAATTCATCATCAACCGATGCATCAACACCAGAATATTTAGCTTCTAAATCAGCAGCTTCATCAACAGGTGTTTCATTTAATTCTGCCATAGAATTAACTTCATCCAACATACGATCAGCTTTTTCTTCCATTTTTTCAAAAGCTCTCATAGATGAATTAGCTGCATCCGTTGATCCACTAATCTTATTAATCTTTTCTTGAGTTTTCGCAACTGCGACTTTAGCTTTAACATTCTTTCTTCTTTGTTCAAGAGTTTGAATATCCTTTGTTAATTTATCATGCATTTGTCTCATCTTTACAGCATTGTCATGTGCAATGTCATAAGACTTTTGTAAATCAATACCATTTGTTTGATATTCTTGTTTCTTTGCTAAGAAGACTTTAGCATCATCTTCATTACCAGCTCTTAAAGCTTTTCTAGCTAAACCATCATATTTAGAAATATTAGCATCATTATCATCTAATAATCTCTTACAACGTTTTTCTTCAGCCATAATACCAGCTGTTTCTTTTTTAACTTCTGCTAATTGTTCAGTTAATTGTCTCATATATTCATCAATCATCTTAGCTGGATCTTCAGCTTTATCCAATAAAGCATTAATATTAGCAGACATAATATCTTTAAATCTTGAAATAATTCCCATAATTTTTCTCCTTATTATTTATATTTTTTTTCTAAATCACTTAAATCTTCATCACCAAAAGTATCTAAAGGTTTATCTAATATTTCTTTTGTATATTCTTCTCTTTCCTTATCTCTTTTGGCTTTGTTTTTGAGTATCAAGTAAATAACCACAACAACTGCAACTACACCGACAACAATAATCGCAATTCTTGCAAAATCCCAACCATTTGTTGGTGTACTCATGATTGAATCGGCTGTAGATGAGAACGTATTACTGATCATTTGTTCTATTGATAATGATGTATCATAATAGTAAGTATTAAAATATCCTTCAAAAATATTCAAAGCTTCATTATCCATGATTGTATCAGCACTATAACCTGCTAGATATCTAAACTCACCATCCATATCTTCACTATCATTATAACATGCAAAGTATGCAAAGATAAAATGACCTTCATCTGTGAACTTTTCTTCATAGATTTCATCAAGATACTCATCAGCGGCAGTTGTATCAAAGGTATTACCATTCCAATAATCATCAGAATAGGCAATAAATGCGATATAAGGTTGTACACCTGTTTGATTATAGAAGTCTTCTAATCCTGTAATCATTTGATTAGGACTACGAATCCAACCTAAATCATCTTGATACCAATCAGTTTTACTAACAACACCTTCAAGCTTAGTACGTTCAGTTGTATTTTCACTAACACTACTTGAATAACTCGTATCGTAATTATTTGAAGTTCCAATGAATGCACTCATTGTACAACAAACAATACTCATCATAACAAGTATAACTATTATCGTAGATAATAAACCACTGCGTCTACGTCTACCTCCAGGTGGTGGCGGAGCGCCATAATATCTTGGGCCTCCAAAAAAGAACATACCTCCACCTCTAGGTCTTGGTCCAGGGTTACGTCTAGGACCACCTCCATAATTATTTCGTGGGCCACTTGATCTGCCGCCTCCACCAGAAAATCCTCCACCTGATGATCTACCACCACCAGAGAATCCTCCAGAAGATCGGCCTCCACCGAAGCCACCACTACTGCGGCCGCCTCCGCCGCCTCCACTTCTTCCCATATGTTCACCTCACTCACAATCATTATATCAGAAAAGAAGCTTTATTTTTATAAAAATATCAATTTCTCATAAAATTAATCACTTCTTTACTTATATGAGTCTTTGGATATCTTTATGATTATATTATATTGGTGAATTATGACTTTTATATGTACAAGTTAATTATTTCACAAAATATTTTATATGAAAAGCGATATCTTGGATATCGCTTAACTTAAACATTCATTTATCCATTCAATAAAGTTGGTTGTTGAATCGCCAGTACGTTCGGCTGTTGTATGACCTTGATTCCATACAGTTGCAAAATCAACACTTTCAACACTATCATATTGTTCTAGTGCTAATGCTAAATTGGTTTCAACAGTTAAGGCTGTATCACCTTGCGTAATACCTGTTCTAATACGCCAATAAGTTGCTACAGTTGATGTTTCATAACCATCATAATAATCTGAAATATAATACATTGGATTATACATATTTTGTCTATAATAAGTATCATTATCTAAACAATCAGTTTCATCTAAATCAGCTGTATAATCTTCAGCGTATGAAGAATTATAATCACTATAAGTACTATATTCTGATGCATTGTCTGTTAACAAGTTAGCCATTATTGCATCCCAATGTAATGCATCACTATCATCATTACCAAAGACATAGTTTTCAGCTTGTGATAAATTCAAATCATCAAAGGCACCAACATCTTTAGAAGCACTCTTACAATGATTGACAAAAGCTTCAATAGATGTAATAGATACTGTACTTGTACTAGAATCAAATGTTACCCATGTCTCATCACTATTAAGTTCATCAACATAACTTTGCATATCACTCGTACTACTATAATTATCAACTAAATAATTACTCAATGATTCTTCAATCACACTTAATAAATAATCATAATAAGTCCCACTTGTATAAATACCATCACTAGATTCACTCAATGATAAAGTATTGCCATCGCTATCAATTAATCCTAAAGCATTAATATATTCAGCATAGGCTTCAGCCATATCATCAGATAAAGCGCTTGTCCATGAATCATCAGATCTAGTTCCACTTGTTGAATATTGCCCCATATTCCACTCATAAGCTTCATTAGCTGTATCTAATGAAGTAATCGGACACCAAGCCATAACACCTGCAATAGCATCAGAAATCTCATTACCATCATCATCATACATACAAGCACCTATAGATTCTAGATAAGGTGTATACAATTCACTATCACCACTGCTACCTAAAATAGTACTTTGAGCACCACCGCCAGAGTGACCAAAGGCAAAAATAGAGTCCGTATTACCAGGTAAATCATCACTATTATAACGTAAATATCTTACAGCAGCTTTTAAATCAGTGACACCCCAAGGAGCGCCGCCACTATAATCATCACCATTATTTCTACCACGACAGCCTGCATAAACATAAATAAAACCAGCATCTGTATAATCAGATATACCATTTGATGCATAACTTGTAGGAGCAGCCTGTGCTGAATAACCAGCAGTATTAACAGGCATAACAATTGGTGCAGTTAAAGCTGTATAACCCTCTATAGTTGCAGTAGTATTAATGCTACAAGTATAAGTACCATCTCCATTGTCAGTGGCATCCATATAAGCACCTGGAACATAAATACCCATTGATTCATACTCAACGCTGTCAGGATCGCTACAATAAACAATACCTATTTGATAATAAATATCATTTGTTTCATCATAACTCCAATTCGTATTATCAATATGAAGATCATCAGTAGATGAATATTCAACAGTTGACGAAGTTGTAGATGATGAGCTACTTCCTAAAATAAAATGATTTGTTCCATAAATAATACCCATTGCTAGTCCACTTGTAACAATTAAGCATCCAACAATATAAATAATAATCATTCTTGTTTTATGGAATACTGGTTTTTTAAATCCTAAACTCATAATCAGATAACCTGATGCATAAACTAATGGAATACACCATAAAGCAATATAAGCCATGTAAGTAAGTGTTAAACTAGAGCTTGAAGTTGTTTCTACAGTAGTATCCCCTTCACCAGCAAATCCTCCATCAGCCATTTCCTCACTTGATGAATCAGTTGAATCACTAGGTAAATCACCATCAGGTAATTCACTTGAATCAATGTCCACATCTTCATCAGTGCCACTTGAAGCTTCACCATTAGGTGCCTCTCCACTAGGCATACCATCAGTTGAATCACTATCACTTGGCATATCACCACTAGGCATAGAATCACTTGATATATCCATAGTATCGCTTATAGTACTAGTTGATGTTAAATTATTCTTTGCATGATAAACTGTCATACTAATCATGAATAAAGATAAAACAATGACTAATACTAATAAAATGTTTTTAATAGATCTTTTCATAATAAAGAATCTCCTTTCAATTGTTAACATACGCTTATTGCTTGTGTTAAATTTGTCAAATGTACGTAAAAATATGTGATTCACTAAAAATACTTTTTAACTTAATCTTAACAGATTTTATACAAAAGATTGATATTTATAGTTATTAAAAAGATATAAACTATTAGTGTCTTGAAAGACAAGAGTATATATAAGGAAGGATTATAAAAAAATGAAAAAATTAGGAGCTTTATTATTAGCATTCGCATTAAGCTTTAGCTTAGTTGGATGTGGATCAAATAGTTCTTCTAGTGATGACAGTGCTACTACTTCAAATGAAGATATTAGTGGAACAGTTACAATGGATGGTTCTACATCTATGGAAGAATTAGTAAACGGATTGGCAGAAGCCATTAAAGAAGTTTATCCAAACTTAACAATTGAACCACAATTTACAGGTTCAGGAACTGGTATTCAATCAGTGGCTGATGGAAAAGTTGATATTGGAAACTCTTCAAGAGCTTTAAAAGATGAAGAATTGGCAGAAGGTTTAGTTGAAAACATTGTTGCTTTAGATGGTATTGCTGTTATTGTTAATGAAGAAAATACAGTTACTAACTTAACTACTAATCAATTAGTATCTATTTATACTGGTGAAATTTCTAATTGGAGCGAAGTTGGTGGCGAAGATGAAGCTATTGTCGTTATTGGACGTGAATCTTCTTCAGGAACAAGAGGTGCTTTTGAAGAAATCTTAGGTGTTGAAGATGCATGTAACTACGCACAAGAAATTAACTCAACTGGTGCGGTTGTTGCAGGTGTTCAATCTACAGCTGGAGCTATTGGTTATGTATCATTAGAAGCAATCAGTGATGCAACTGGTATTGCAGCTGTTCAATTGGATGGTGTTGAATGTAATACAACAACTATTGCTGATGGATCATATACTTTGCAAAGACCATTCGTTATGGCTACTAAAGGTGAAATTAGTGAACAATCTGAAACAGTTCAAGCAGTATTCACTTATTTAGAAAGTGATGCAGGTCAAGAATTGATTGAATCATTTGGTTTAGTTGTACCTACTGAATAATTGAAAGAACCGGAAGGTTCTTTTTTTATACAATCTTAAGATTAGCAAGCGTTATATCAATCTTGTTTTACACATTCTTAACAAATATTAAACGTAAGTTTGATATTATGTAAAATTAAAAAGATATAAGATATGGTTGTTATATTAGAGAGAATAAAAGAAGGAGTTAAATATGGACAAACAAATTATTTTAATTAAGAGTAATAGTAAAACGAAGTCCACAGTTGAAAAAATAGCAGCTATTATATTTACATGTTGTGCTGTTGTATCAATTGTTGCAGTTGTATCTATTACGGCTTATATGTTGATTTCTGGAACGCCTGCTTTATTTGAAGTTGGTATTACGGAAATTCTATTCTCTAATGTTTGGGCTCCAACAGCGAGTGATCCGCAGTATGGTATCTTAAACATTATCCTAGTTTCTATTGTTGGCGTGTTTTGTGCTATTTTAATTGGTGTTCCAATTGGTGTTTTAACAGCAGTCAATTTATCAGAAATAGCAGCTCCAAATGTTCGAAAAATACTTAAAACAGCAATTGAATTATTAGCTGGTATTCCATCAGTTATTTATGGATTGCTAGGTATTTTACTTATTTGTCCTGCTATTTATAAATTAGAGAAATTGATTTTTGCTAATAGTACTACTCATCAATTTACTGGTGGTGCTAATATGCTTTCGGCTATTCTTGTTTTAGCAATTATGATTTTACCGACTGTTATTAACATGACTGAAACATCTTTACAAACTGTCCCTGATGATTTAAGAAGAAGCTCTTTAGCTTTAGGTGCTAGTCAAATGCAAACAATCTTTAGAGTTGTTTTACCAGCAGCCAAAAATGGTATTATGTCAGCAATCGTCCTCGGTGTTGGTAGAGCAATAGGAGAAGCTATGGCTATTATGCTCGTGGCAGGCAACTCTGTTAATGCCCCAGGTTTATTCAATTCAGTTCGTTTCTTAACTACAGGTATCGTATCAGAAATGAGCTATGCTTCTGGAACACATAGAGAAGTCTTGTTTACGATTGGTTTGGTATTATTTGTCTTTATCATTATTATTAACATTGTCTTAACATTCTTAATCAAAGGAGGAGACGATAATGGAAAATAAAGTCAGTATTTATGATAAACAAAAAAGAATGAGTGATAACGTTTTGGCGTTTTTAGTGCAATTCAGTAGTATTTTGGCTATTGGTATATTAGTTGTTATTATTGGATATATTGTTATTAGAGGTGTGCCTGCCTTTGATTTTAGTTATTTGGTGAGTGTAAAGAGTACATTAAAGAAAACATTTGGTATTTTACCAAATATTATCAATACAATATACTTAATAGTTATAACATTATTAATATCATGTCCAATTAGTATTGGTGGAGCAATATATTTAAATGAATATGCAACTAATAAAAAATTCGTTAAGGCTATTTCATTTACGACTGAAATACTTGCGGGTATTCCATCTATTATTTATGGTTTGTTTGGTATGTTATTCTTTGGTGAATTCTTAGGCTTGGGTTATTCTATTCTAACAGGTGCTTTAACTTTAGCTATTATGATTTTACCAATCATGTCAAGCAATACGCAAGTTGCTTTAAATGTTGTACCTGCAAGTTATCGCGAAGCAGCTAGAGGTATAGGAGCGACAAAATGGTATATGATTAGAACGGTTTTACTTCCAAGTGCTATACCTGGTATTTTAACAGGTGTTATTTTATCAATGGGTCGTATTGTAGCAGAATCTGCAGCCTTATTATTTACAGCCGGATCAGTTGCAGCCTTACCTACTAACTGGCTCACTCACATATTCTCAAGTGGTGGATCATTGACAATTCAATTATACTTGGAGATGGAAAAAGCAAACTATGATTATGCATTTGTTATTGCATTGGTATTAATTGTGATTGTCTTAATCTTAAATTATCTCGCAAAATGGATTACAAGAAAATTTGATGTAAACAAGGTGGATTAAAAAATGAGTAATAAAATTGAAACAACAAACTTAGATTTATACTATGGTGAAAAACATGCTTTAAAAGGTGTTAACTTAAACATTGTAGAACATGCGATTACAGCTTTTATAGGACCTTCAGGTTGTGGTAAATCAACATATCTTAAAACATTAAATCGTATGAATGACTATGTTGATGGTGTTAAAATTACTGGTCAAATCTTATTGGATGGTGAAGACATCTATGATTCTAAAGTAGATACAACAGTCTTACGTAAAAAAGTAGGTATGGTATTCCAACAACCAAACCCATTTCCAATGTCTATTTATGATAACATTGCTTATGGACCTAGAATTCATGGTATTAAGAATAAAAAGAAATTAGATGAAATTGTTGAAACAAGTTTAAAAAATGCAGCTTTATTTGATGAAGTTTCTGATCGTTTACATACTTCAGCGTTAGGTTTATCAGGTGGACAACAACAACGTTTATGTATTGCTAGATGTTTAGCTGTCGAACCAGATGTTATTTTATTAGATGAACCAACATCTGCATTAGATCCAATTTCTACATTAAAAATAGAAGAATTATTAATGGAATTAAAAGATCGTTATACAATTTCTATTGTCACACACAACATGCAGCAAGCATCACGTATTGCTGATTACACTGCATTCTTCTTAGTAGGCGAAATGGTTGAATATGGTAAAACTGAGGATTTATTCTCATTCCCTAAAGATAAACGTACAGAAGATTATATTACAGGTAGATTTGGTTAATATTATTTGTAAAGATTTGAATTTTAAAATATAATAGAGGAGTAGATAAAATGAGAAAAGTATTTGATCAGGAATTAGAAAAATTAAGTACTGATTTAGTAAAAATGTGTGGCTTGGCTGAAAATGCGATTGAAAATATGAATGAAGCATTTAAAGATCAAAACAAGGCATTAGCTAAAGAAGTTATTGAAAACGATCGTTTAATCAACGATATGGAACGTACCATTGAATCTCGTGCATTCAATCTAACATTACGTCAACAACCCATTGCATCTGATTTAAGAAATATAACTACAGCATTAAAAGTAGTTACTGACTTAGAAAGAATTGGTGACCAAGCTGCTGAAATATGTGAATTATTATTATATATGAATGGTGAACATGCATCATATAGAACTGTAGAACATATACCAACTATGGCTAAGAAAACAAGAATTATGGTTCATGAAGCTATCGATGCTTTTATTAAGCAAGATTTAACGGCAGCTAAAATGGTTGTTAAGATGGATGATGAAGTTGATGAATTATTTAATGAAGTAAAATTAGAAATAGTTGAAATGATGAAACAAAGCAGTGAAGATATAGATACATGTATTAGTTTCTTGATGATTGCTAAATATTTAGAAAAGATTGGTGATCATGCAGTGAATACATGTGAATGGCTTGAATTTAGAGAAACTGGAGCTGTTAACGATAAAAGAATTATTTAGGAGGTAAACAATGAACGAACGCATATTTGTCATAGAAGATGATGAAAACATTCAAGAAATAGTGAAATTATCTTTAGAATCTAATGGTTATCAAGTAACATTATTTGATAATGCCATTGATGCTTTAGCTGCCATACGTGAAGATGCACCTGATTTATCCATTTTTGATGTCATGTTACCACAAATGGATGGTATTACTGCTGTTAAAAAAATAAGGGAAACGAATACGCGTATGCCTATTCTTATTTTAAGTGCAAAAGAAAGTGAATTGGATAAGATTCATGGTTTAGATAGTGGTAGTGATGATTATATGACAAAACCTTTTGGCGTTCTTGAATTATGTGCTCGTGTACGCACTCTACTTAGAAGAGTTCAACCTCAATCAAAGGTTATTAAGACTGCCACGCTTTCTATTGATAAATCAACACATACTGTTGAATTGAAAAATGAACCCTTAGAATTAACACATAAAGAATATCAGCTATTATTATATTTAATAGAAAATAAAGAACGTGTGGTTGAAAGAGATGAGTTGTTGAATAATATATGGGGATATGATTTTATTGGTGAATCAAGAGCTTTAGATGTGCATATTAGATCATTAAGAAAAAAATTGAATGATGATGGTGATAAATATATTAAAACAATAAGATCAGTTGGCTATCGTTTTATTGAAAAGGATGAAGTCAATGACTAAATCTATTTTAAGATATTTCATCATTGTTCTTATTGTAACATTATTAAGTAGCTGTTTTATATCAGCTACTTTAATTTCAAATACTCTTCTAACAACCACTGAACAAGATATGCTTTACTCTATTAAACTCATTGATTATGCGATTGATTATGATCAGCCTTTAGATGAACAAATAGAAGAACTAAACCCTTTAGCTTATAAAGGAAATACTAGAATAAGTATTATAGATGAAGAAGGTAATGTAGTTGCTGATACATATAGTGAAACGGTATCAGAAAACCATTATAACCGAGAAGAAGTTCAAGAAGCATTAAGCACTGGAGCTGGTTATGCAATAAGAAAATCTGATACAACTGATGAAAATATGCTCTATGTTGCTTATTATCACAATCATTATATTATACGTTTATCCATGCCATATAATGGTATCATTGATGAATTACCATCACTATTACCTGCTTTTACTATTAGTACTGTTATTTCGTTTGCTTTAGCCTATATATTATCAAGGAGATTAGCTTATCAAATATCAAAACCAATGATTGAAATTAGTGAATCTTTAGATCATATGAGTGAAGATTTTAGATTTGATCTTAAACGTTACAATTATGCTGAATTTAATATTATTGTTGATACTATTGAAAATTTATCACATCGTCTAAGGAAAGTAATAAAAGAAGCGAAATTGGAACGTAGCAAAATGGAAGAAATATTAAAACAAATGAATGAAGGCTTTGTATTATTAGATAAAGATTATCGTATTATTAGTATTAATGCATCTGCTATAAAAATATTAGGTAATATGCAACCTAATGATTCAATTATAGATTATTTATATTATCCTGATATTATCAATGCATTAAAAAATGATATACTTATTCAAGAAGTTACTATTAAGATTAAAAATAGTATTTATACTTGTTATATATCTAAAGTTGATTTAGGAACAACATTATTATTTGTTGATGTTACTGCTGCAAAACGAGCAGAAAAAATGCGTAGTGAATTCTTCTCCAATGTTTCACATGAACTTAAAACACCTATGACATCTATTAGGGGCTATAGTGATTTATTAGCACAAGGACTTGTTAAAGATGAAAATCGTCAAAAAGAAATGTTATTGAAAATCCAAAATGAAGTCAATAGTATGTCAGGGTTGATTAATGATATATTATTATTATCGAGAATAGAAAGTATGGATGTTGAAGTAGATATGATGCCAATGAAGATGAAAACTTTAGTTGATGAGGTATTAGAGAGCTATGAAGTTGAAATTGCCCAGTATAACATTACTATTCATAAAGATTTTGATGATATGATTTATATTGGTAATCATCAACAAATTTATACACTTTTAAACAATGTCATTGGTAATGCCATTAAATATAATAAAGAATATGGTCATGTTTATATCAATATTGAAGAACAAGGCCAAGCGATGAAAGTTGTGGTAAGAGATACAGGTATCGGTATACCATTAGCTGATCAATCAAGAGTTTTTGAAAGATTCTATCGTGTTGATAAAGGACGTTCTAAGGCCAGAGGGGGTACTGGTTTAGGACTTGCTATTGTTAAGCATACTGTATCACTTTATAAAGGAACAATTCGTTTAAATAGTGAATTAGACAAAGGAACGACCATTGAGATGACTTTACCACAACAAACACTAAAACAAGCTTAAATGAAGTGATTTTGTCAAGTAGACAATTTAAATAATTAAAATGATTTGCTATT
>JAJQFG010000124.1 GCA_021201315.1 Erysipelotrichaceae bacterium | reverse complement strand
CCATAAAATTTTACTTCCCATAAGATGAATTATGAGAAGCTTCTCATAATTCATCTAATATAAATACAAACGAATCCCCTGTTTGTCTAAAATATTGACTTAAAGGATGATTAGGGGTTAAATCAATAGTATATTGTGATTTAAGATCTGAAATCATATTATGCATTATCATTTGAATATAATCATTATAAGAATGACATTCATTGCTCATTATGCTGAAATCAATATAAACAACATTATATTGATTAAGATGCGTTATGTAGTTATCGCTATGTGATATTTTTAAACGATTAAATAACTCCTTAGTATCATAACCTTTTGTATAATAAGCTGCCAACATATTAGCATTATATGTTTTTCCAAATCTGCGTGGACGAGTAATACATATAAATTTTTGAGATGGTTTTTTGATACAAGAGGATATCTTTTCAATTAACAAGCTTTTATCAACATAAATATCGTCATGAACTATCTCAGTATATATATTTATTGGATCAGAAACATTTAAATAAAACATACTACCACTCCTTTCCATTATTATAAACTATTTTATCATTTTAGGCCATGTATAACTTATTTTTCTAATCAAAAAAGGCTTTTCAGCCTTTACTTCATAAGTGATGCAATATATTGACCTGCAATGGCTCCATCATTAGTTGCAGTTACAACTTGACGCAATGCTTTATCCGTTACATCGCCACCCGCAAAAATACCTGAAACTTTCGTTTCTTGATTTCTATCAACTTCAATATAACCACGCTCATTAACAATATCTAAATCTTTCACAAAATCAGTCATTGGATCTAAACCAATAAACGGGAAAATACCTTGAACTTCAATCACTGATAATTCATTTGTTTTAGAATCTGAAACTTCTAATCCAGCTACTTTATTATTTTCGACAATAACAGCATGTGGTTTCTTTAAATAATGCATTTCAATATTGTCTTTGGTTTGAATTTTATCAGCCAAATATTGATCAGCACGTAATACATCACGTCTTACTACAATATGTACTTTCTTAACAATATCAGCTAAATAAATAGCTTCTTCAATAGCAGAATTACCGCCACCAATAACACAAACCTCCTTATTCTTAAAGAAAGGTCCATCACAAACAGCGCAATAAGAAACACCTCTACCAGTCATTTCTGCTTCATTAGGAACACCCATAACTCTTTCCTTTGTCCCTGTCGCAATAAAAACATATTGACATTCATAAGCTTTGTCACCAGCATGAACAATCTTATGACCATTTAATACCTCAATACTCGTTACTTCTCCATATTCATACTTTGCCCCAAATGATAAACATTGTTCATACATGGCATAAGCTAATTCTGGACCTTTTTTAATAACGCCAGGATAATTTTCAATTTCTGCTGTATTATTGAGTTTTCCCCCAGGTGCACCTCCATCTAATACTAAAACACTTGCACCTGCACGCGTTGCGTATAAAGCAGCTGTTAACCCAGAAGGTCCTGCTCCAATCACTACCAAATCAACCATTTTTATTCACCCTTTCTATAAATTCTATCAGTTCATCCACTTGATTCAACATGAAATCAGGATTTAATGCTTCTATTTCTTTAGTCCCTTTAGGCGTCCAATTCACACCAACACTATATACTTGAGCATTTTTAGCAGCTAAGATATCACTTATATTATCACCAACATAGATAGCTTTAGTACAAGAAAGTTCTTGCATCGCCTTTTTGATGCCTTCTGGATCAGGTTTGACATTTGTCACATGATCACATCCTAAAACAATATCAAAATATGGTGTGATCTCAAATAAATCCAAGCCAATATAAGCAGCCACAGAATACTTAGATGTGACAACAGCTAAAGGATATTCCTTTTCCTTCAATACCTCTAATGTTTCTTTAACTGTTGGATACATTGTTACAAAATCTTCATGATGACTATGATTATATTCTCTATAACAAGCTATAATATCATCTATAATCTTTTGATCATCAAAATAATGAGAAAAAGATTCTTGTAATGTTGGACCTAAGAAAGACAAATACTCTTCTTCACTTAACTTATAATCAGGTAAATATTGTTTAAAAGCATGTTCAAAAGATTTTCTTATTAACAATTCTGTATCTAACAATGTTCCATCCAAATCAAAAATAATCGCTAAATCCTGTTTCATCCTATCAACTCCGCCACAATTATAGCATACTTCTTTTTATTTCCAAACAATTTTGCATTTTAAATAATATTAGATAATTTAGTTATAACAAAACTAAAAGCAATTCCTCATGAATTGATTTATAAAAAAATTATATTTCTAACCATGAATTTTAAGAACTTAAGAAAAGCATTTTTCAATCAAATGAATAATGATTTTTCTTTTTATTTTGATGTGTTTATATTGCGTAAGTGAAAATGCTCCAAATGAAATTAACGCTTAATCATCTTTCACCTATCATAATGATGGTTAAATACTCCTATACTTCTTTAGCATCTGCTATTCTACTGTGTTCAATCTGTTTCAATTTTTCATCAATATTTTTTTCTCAAGTAAGATTTTCACTACATATATATTTAACATATTTCTTAGAATAAGCAGCACAAATAGCTGCTTTCATTTCGTTACAGTCTATCAAGTATTTTAAACAAAATCTCTTTTGCTTTACTGTTAATTTTTCTATTATGTCCACTTTATCACTCATATTATATCGTACAAAAAAGACACATCAAATAAATGTGTCCTTCCTATCACTATAAACCAGTACTGGCACCAGCAACAAAGCCTTGCTTATCAACTGACTTATCAATAAACCATGCACCATTAACAAATGGTTCAATATCTTCACTAACTACTCTTTCAAATTCTCCCTTATCATCTGCATAGTTTTCATCAAAGTCCCTTCTTTTATGTATGATGCTATCAATTAGTATTCAATCCATGGGTTTCCGTCGCCGTCATCGTTAAAGTACATTGGCCACTGTCATAAAATTTGTCTTGCTGTTTCGAATCGTCAGGCGTGATTTCGTCTACGGTCATGCCGTATAGTGGGAAAAGGTAAACAGTGTGCCCATTTAGATCAATGATTTTATGCGGATCGTCAAGTGTCAGTTCTTTCTGTTGATCAGCAGTGGCAAATGACATCTGATGGACTGCCGTATTTGTGCGCTTTTTGAGGATAATTCCGTAGCGGGAATATCAATCGGCTGCGCAGCGTTCCATCAAATCGATTAAGTCATTACTTTCTTTCATACCGTCTATGAAATAGACTGGGATGTTCTGTATTATCATAATAATTTTCCTTTCTGTTCAATCTTTCTTAAGATTATTATATCAGAGAATATTCTGAAAGAATAGATTGTATTTGCGCCTAATTATGATTTTTATGATAGATATTTATAAGCCATCTCATTGCTGATTAACAAGCCCTGTACTTGTCAAAACACATTAGACTTTCCAATTTCTGTACGCTTGTTTATCCCGATAACCTGCAATATATTATTAAAATCTGATGTTTAAATAACTCCCACTTAGACATTCTAATGCTAGTACTACTTTAAACATTTATACACATGTTATAAGACACAAGCAATAAGCTTTAGAATATATTTCTTCACCAAAATCTCTTGATAACTATGTTTCTAAGTCCAAATTCTGATAAAATGACTTTAAATAATATTTTATTTAAAGTCAATAGTGTTAATCTTTTTTTGATATATAGTCATATGAACTTGAATATCATACACTTTCAATGCGTGAAACTAATTAATTTGTCATGACTTTTATATTGTACCATGATTGATTTCCTTCGTGAATTATCACCAATATTATAATTTAATTTAGTCATTTTTCAAAAAATGACTAAATTAAATTATAAATGACCAAATTAGACAGCATCTTTTACAAAGATAAAAAGCAATTCCTGATGAATTGCTTTTTCTATGAATATACGTATTTCCTATCACATAACACTATCTCTGGTGAAATGGGACAGCCACCCATACATATGTTTTTCTTTAAACAATGTGGACAGGCACTTCTCATAGTATTTCTAAAATCTTCAAATTGGGGTGAATCCCAAGCTTGTTGCATTGAATGTGTATTTAGATCAACTGCCCATCTTTGATACTGATTATCAAAACTGCAAGGCAACATTTTCATATCAGATGTAATATAAGCTGACCATCTTGCTCCTTCACATGTATCTAAACTTTTTATATCTATGGAATTGGTCATATTGATAATACCAGGAATACTACATGAATCAAAACCTATTTTAAATGGATATTCTTTTTCATCAATGAGTTTAAAAAAGTCTTTAACCTTAATATCATCATATCGCAATGTATTATCATAGGTTCCTAAACCAATAGGTTTATGAAGTAAAAATATCATAGCATTTATCCCTTTAGGAAATTCATTATTTTTTAATCTTTGTATAGCTTCATCTATTGTTTGATTATTTAATACATAATGAATATTTGTCTTTACCTTAGCTTTCAATAACATATTAATAGCTTCTATTGTATAAGCACTTCGATACCAGCTAATAGCTACTGCACCACAATATTGCTTGCATAATTCTACAATATCCTTATTAAAGCCAAAACCAGATGAAGTAAAATTTGGCACAATGTGGCTATTTCTACACAACTCTAATATTTTTTTGAAATTCTCATGTTGATCAGGATCACCACGTCCACCCAATGCTATTTGAAATACTTTGCCTTTGCATTGTTCAATAATCTTTTTAAAATTATCAAGACTCATATTATCTTCATACTGATTCAAACCATTTTGATAACATTCAATACCTGCCATCAAACACAAACCACTCATGCCATGAACACAATGACCCATAATACCAATATCCAATAATTCAGGAAAAGATGCCATAAATGGATCAATATTTGTATCTTTGCCATCTTCTAAAATACCTGATCTTATATAAAATCCAGTACGTTCATCAAAATAAGAAATGTACTGATATTGCTTATCATATTTCTGAAACATATGTTAATAATCCAATCGTGTATCAATCGCCACAAAATTATCAGGATCAGCTTCTTTCAAAGTTTTCCAAAATCCATAATACATATACTCTAATACATCTGGTTCAAAATTTACATAACCAGTACTAATTATCATACCTTTACTTAAAGTTTTATTGATTTTTTCAAAATAACATTCATCAACAAATAGTTCCTCTTCATTAATCTCTTCAAATTTTTCCATACTTGTTATGATAGTATTTCCTAACATCTTTTCCTCAGCCCAATGAATAATAGCGTCTTTTTGCTTATTGGTTAGTTCCTTCTTTCTAGCTATCACAAAACTGCTACTACTCGAATTTGTTACAAAATCAGTTCTTACTTTCATATAAGTATCTCCTCCTTTATACTATTATTCTATCAATATATAAAAAAGAAGTCATTGAACCATAAGTTCAATGACAAAATATAAAAGTAAAATATAATTTTGTATCGTTATCCTTTTTATCACCAATGATAATATCATCAATAGGTACATTAAAAAGATAACTTAATGCATAAAAATGATCAATGGTAGGGATACTTCTTCCACTAAACCATCGATAAATACTTTGGACACAAGATAATGATAAATAATCTTGAATATCTAAAGGTGTTAAATGATTCAATATCATTAATTCTTTAATTCTTTGACCAGTTCTTTTGGTATCAATAATAGGATACATTGCATCACGCCTTTCTATAAGTTAATTATATATCTTATAGCAATTATTTGCAATGAATTATTTTTGATTTATATATATGCTTTCTTATTTTTTTAATTAATTCCTCTTTCATTATATTATCGTTCTAAAACTTCATAAACCAATAATCATCACCATCATCAAAAGCTTCTAAACAATCAATCCAAGATTGTTTATTTTCTTTGATAGTCAATAATAGTTCCTTATAATCTTCTGCCTTAATATATCCATTGTCTAACATCAACTTATAAAACTTCTTTAAGCTTGCACAATTACTATTAATGGAATCCTTAGTTGCCCACATAGCTTTTCTAATGAACCAATCACCTAAGAAATCATCAACTCTATGGCAACCATCCTCCATCTTTACTGGTTCATAGTATGTCAAAAAATCATTAAGATAGAAATCGATATTATTGACATGTTTTCTAATTGTTTTCTTAGATAAACCTGCATCAATCAATGATTGTTCAAATAAATCTAAATACTTTTCATTTTCTTTTCTAATTTCATTTGCTAATCTTTCATGTTCTTCAAAATCCATAATAACCTCCTCATAATATTTTCTTTAATGTTTCTATTAATGTTTCCATTTGTTGCTGTGTACCAATGGTAATACGTAAATATTGATCTATTCGATCTTTTGAAAAATGTCTAACTAATATTTTATTTTCTCTTAATTGTTGAAATAATACATTAGCATCATAATCTGGATGTCTCACAAAAATAAAGTTAGAATAAGAATCCGTCATAATAAAACCTAATTTTTTTAATGCTTCTTTTGTATATTCTCTTGTATGAATAATCTTCTTGGCATTTTCCTTAATATAATCACTATCTTCAATACTAGCTTTACCAATTACTTGAGCTAATCTATCAATTGGATAAGAATTAAAAGAATTTTTAACATCATATAACTTAGAAATAATTTCATTATTACCTAATGCTACACCTAAACGAATACCTGCTAAAGATCTAAATTTAGAAAATGTTTGAATAATTAATAAATTATCATACTTTTTTAATAACTCTATAGCACTTTCTCCTCCAAAATCTATATAAGCCTCATCTATCACTATAATACTATCAGTATTGTGTTTTAATAAATCTTCAATAAAATCAGCACTGACTAAATTACCTGTAGGTGCATTAGGATTAGGAAAGATAATACCACAATTAGGTTGATAATAATCTTCTTTCACAATTTCAAAGTTATCATTTAAAGGTATTTCTTTATAATCAATGCCATATAATTCACAATATACAGGATAAAACGAATATGTAATATCTGGAAATAACAAAGGATCATTGCCATTAAAACATGTTAAAAATGTTAAGGCTAATACTTCATCAGATCCATTCCCAATAAAGATTTGATTATCATCTAATTGATGATATAGAGCTAATGCATGTTTTAATTCATCAGCATCAGCATTTGGATATAAGTTTAATTTATTTGCATTAAAATCACTAATTGCTTGTTTAACCTTTAATCCTGGACTATAAGGATTTTCATTGGTATTCAATTTAATAAGATTGTCAATCTTTGGTTGCTCTCCTGCAACATAAGGTTCTACGTTTCTTAGTTTATCTTGCCAGCTCATTTATATTCCCCCTAACATATCATCTATAATTTCATAAAATTCATGAATAACTTTATAAGCATGTTTTTGTATATCTTGATTCACATTATCAAATGTATAACCGTAAGTGGCTTGTTGTAACATAGATACATCATTATAGGAATCTCCAATCGCATAAACATCATCATGATTATTAATAATTCTCAATAATTCTTTCATACCATTTCCTTTAGAGCGCCCTTTAGGTACTACATCAACAAAATAAGTATTAAAATACACTTCTACATAGTCACTATAATGATTGACTATATAATCATAACATATCTGAGATTCGTCTATTTGATGATTATCTTGATTAAAACATATGATTTGATAATGATCAACATTTTGATAAATCTCTTGATAATTTTTCTCAATTGGTGGTTGACCAATTATTGCATGATCGTAAGTAATACCATCTTTATAAGCTAAATTAATCTTACCATTACTAAAGTATGACCACATATGTTGATAAGTGATTGTATGATTTAAAATATCAATACCTATATCTTTATCAATAACTTTTTCATAGAGGGTTTCTAATCGTTTATTTAAGATATGTGCACCATTATTTAAAACAAGATAATCAAAAGGCAAATCAAGCATTTCTATAGTTGGCATCATTTCCATAATATTTCTACCCGTACATATAACTATTTGATGTCCATTATTTTGTAGTTGATGTAATTTTATTCTATTGATATCGGATAATTGTTGATGTTCATCTATTAAAGTTCCATCCAAATCACTAAATAATAACATAAGCCACCTCATGTCCCATTATAACAAAAAATTAGAACTAATAAAATAATTCCCATAAAGTTTATAAACTTTACTTGATAAATATGCAACTTTACATCAAAAAAGAGATTTTTAATAAATCTCTTAAGAAATATATTCATCTGCTGTAAAGTTATCCTTTACAACAATATAATAACTTGTATCTTGACGATGAATGACATATGAAGATCCATCTTCATATTCACCCATACCATAGTGTCCTAATGTTTCTTTTTTGCTTTCAAATTCATCTTCTCTTGTTTGAATGTTACTCATTAATGTTTCAATCATAGAAGTATCATTATGATAATTTTGAATAATCGCTAATTCATCTTCAGTTAGTAATAATTCAGCAAATGATAATAGACCTGTTTTCTTTAATGTAATTGTTTCATCATTATAAGTGTGTGCTCGATCATAGTTTCGATTAATTTTCAAAGTAAGATTATCATTGATTGTAACTGAATAATTGAGTTCAAAAGCAATATTATAATTATCATAAACGATAATAGAATATGATTTATTAAATGTATAATCACCTAATGTTTCTTCATAAGTCAAAATATCTTTTACATAACTATTAGCTTCACTGTAGGCGTTTTGAAAATCGGCTAAAGTATCATAACTAGCAAGTATGTAAGTAGCACTACTATCTGATATTTCTTGTAAGGAACTCATTTCGTCAGTTGAAGAAATAATAGAAGATGTTGCAGTAAATGCTTGATAAAACATCATCCCAAACAAACCAATAAATATAAGTATCCATGGTCCATATAATCTTAATTTATCATGTTTTTTTGGTGGTTTATAACCACTATCTAAATCTAAACCACAATGAGGGCAATACTTTTCACCTTCATTGATTTCGTTGCCACATCTAGGACATTTTTTCATTGTCATGCCTCCTTAAAATAATCATCCATAAAAATTTCAAATTCATCCAAGAATTCTTGTTTACGTTGTATTTGTTCTTCTCTATCTTCTATTTCATAATAGTTTTCATCCAAATATTGGTATGTCACAGTAAACTTTCCATTTTCTACAACATGAATGGTTGGTGTCCAATCAAAATCTAACTCTGTATATAGATTTTCATAAAACTCAATTTCTTCATCACTAGCATCCTCAGCTTTTGCTGCATCTCTAAATGCTTTAATATTTAAATAATAAATACCAGTACCCTCATGTTCATCAATATATTCCTCTAAATAAGGATAAAATGCTTGACAATCACCACAATCGGGTCTACCAATATATAATAAAAATCTAACATTTGAATTTAAATTCTGTATTAACTCTTCATATTCAATTTCAATAATTCCTTCAATTTCTAGAGTTGTTACTGCTTCTTTTGATGAACAACCTAGTAAAATGAATAAACTTAACAATAAACTTACTATTTTTTTCATAGAATCACTTTCTTTCTTACAACAATATAACATACAATTCATCATTTTAATAACTATTTGATAAAAAAAATTAGATATTCTCTAATCCTTTATACATCACATACATATCACTATAGATGCCATTTTTTAATAAAAAGCCTTGAGGTATGATACCTACTCTAACAAAACCTAAACTATCATAAATATGTAAAGCTTTTTCATTACTAGCAACCACAGCATTAAACTGCATCCCTTTAAAACCTATATTCTTAGCATCAATCAATGATTGTTTAACTAATGTCTTTCCTAAATGTTTACCACGACTAGCTTTTAACATAACATAAGAAGCATTAGCTACATGGGAGCATCTTCCTATATTATTAGGATGAATAATATAATAACCTAATAATATATCATTATCATACATACATGTAACCTTAGATTGTTGTAATAAATATTCTTTAAATGACTCTGTATCGAATAAATCTAAACCAGGAAAAGCCACACCATCTTCCAATACATCATTCCACGCTTCTTTCATTATATTTATATCTTTATCACTATAATCTTTAAATTTTATCATTTTCATCACCAATTGTATTATATCATATGATAAAGAAAAAGAAGAGATAAACTCTCTTCTAATCTGATAAATCAGCACCATTAGATGCAATAACTTTCTTATACCAATAGAATGAATCTTTTCTATATCTATCTAATGTCTTTAAATCAAATTCTTCTCTATCGACATAGATAAATCCATATCTCTTAACCATACCTTCATGTGTAGAAATTAAGTCAACTGCAGACCAAGGACAATATCCTAACATTTCAGCACCATCACTAATAGCTAATTGGACTTGAGAAATATGATCTTGATAATATTTGATTCTATATTGATCATGGACTTTACCATCTTCTGTTAATGTATCATAAGCACCTAAACCATTTTCTGTAACAATCATTGGTAAACGATATCTAGAATACATTTCTCTAATAGTAGCTCTAAATCCTTGTGGATCAATTTCCCAACCAAATTCAGTTGTTGGTAAATATGGATTCTTATAACCTTTAAACATACCTGGTTCACCACGTGCTGTTTGTTGATCAACAGCGGTAGATAATTCTGTTGTTCCATCATCCCATTGACATGTAGCTGTATTGTAATAGTTGAAACCAATGAAATCTGGATGACCATTCTTCAATGCATCTGCATCACCTTCCGCAAATTCAGGTGTTGCATCATGTTCTTCTAACCAAGCCCATACTAAATTATTGTAAACACCATAAACAGCCATATCCAAGTATAACCAGTTTCTTACTGCATTATAGTTTTGAGCAGCTAAAATATCTTCAGGTTTACAGCTTGCTGGATATACTAATGAAATATTTGGTGCAGGTCCAATCTTAGCATTTGGTAACATTTCATGGCATAATGCCATTGCTTTGGCTTGTGCTACTAACATATGATGGTTTTGTTGATATATTTCTTTCATAACATTTTCACAGTTTTCTGGTAAATGTAAAGTACCAATAACTGGCCCTGATAATGTTAAAACGTTTTGTTCATTGATAGTTAACCAGTATTTAACTCTATCACCAAAGTTTTCAAACATAACTTTCGCAAAATTAACAAACCAATCAACAGAATCTCTATTTCCCCAAGAACCTCTTTCGTCTAATGCAGCAGGCATATCAAAATGGAACATTGTAACTAATGGTTCAATATTGTATTTTAAACATTCATTAATCACATTATTGTAGTATTCAATACCTTTTGGATTAATAGCTCCAGTTCCTTCAGGAATAATTCTTGACCATGCAATTGAGAAACGATAAGTCTTGAATCCCATTTCAGCCATTAAAGCAATATCTTCCTTATATCTATGATATTGATCAGCACAGACTGTTAAATCAGAAGTTCCTTCAGGAACTTTTTTAACATCCTGACATGATGGTCCTTTACCATCTTCTAAATTAGCACCTTCTACTTGATAAGCACTCGTACTTGCTCCCCAAAGAAAATTATCAGGGAATGGTTTTAAAGTTTTGTGTAACATTATTTATTTCCTCCTAGTGTATTTTCATTGTATATGATAATGTAAGCATTTTCAAGAAAAAAAGATTAAGAAGAAATCTTCTTAACCTTAATACCAATAGTTACTGTACTTTCATATAAGTCTTTTCAAAAATATCAGGTTTACAAGGATAAAATTCTCCTTTTATACCTTTTATAATATAATTCCCAATATGTGCCATATGATTACCTTCTAATGTTTGTATTATTAAATATGTATTTTTTACAATACAACATGGACCACAAAATGTAGTGATTTCATCTGTATTATGCCCATCCCATTGTATAGCTTCAATGGTAACTGGACGTTTTGTATATTTTTGAATCATTAATCTAAATCTTTACCATTACTTTCGATGACTTTCTTATACCAATAGAATGAATCCTTACGACTTCTATTAAGCGTACCAGTACCATCATCATGTTTATCAACATAGATAAAACCATAACGCTTTCTCATTTCACCAGTACCAGCACTAACTAAATCAATACATCCCCAAGGAGTATAACCCATTAAATCAACATCATCTTCTTCAACAGCTTTAATCATTTCTTTGATGTGTTCTCTTAGATATTCAATTCTATATGGATCATGAATGAAACCATCTGCTTCAACAGTATCTTTAGCACCCTTACCATTTTCTACAATAAATAAAGGTACTTGATATCTATCATAAAGCTTATTTAAAGTTGTACGTAAACCAACAGGATCGATCTGCCAACCCCAATCAGTAATCTTTAAATATGGATTTCTACCACCACTAATAACATTACCTTCAATCTGCTGGGCATTTCCACCTTCAATAGAAGAGAAATAATAACTAAAACCAATATAATCAACCTTACCAGCTTTAATAATATCCAAGTCTCCTTTTTCCATATCTGGAGCATGCGCATTTAATCTCTTCCACATAGCTGTACAAGTATTACTATAATAACCTCTTACATGTACATCACCATAATAATAAAGTGATAACATCTTTTCACGCATAGCGATTTGATCATCTGGAGCACATGTAGCTGCATATGTTTCAGGTACTAATAACATGCAACCAATCTTATTTTCAGGATCAATTTCATGACCTGCAAGTACTGCTTTAGCACTAGCTACAAACATATGATGAGATGCTTGTACAACTGTTTGATTGGCATCTTCACCTTCTGCAAAAATCAAACCTGCTTGATGCCAAGGTCTTTCAATTCTCATCGTGGCATTGATTTCATTAAAAGTCATCCAATATTTGACTTTACCTTTATATCTTTCAAAGCATACTCTTGCATATCTTTCAAAGAAATCAACTAACTTTCTATTTCTCCATGAACCATATTCTTTAACTAAAGTTAATGGTGTTTCATAATGTGATAATGTGACAACTGGTTGAATATTATATTTCAATAATTCATCAAATACATTATCATAGAATTTCAAACCTTCTTCATTAGGTTCTTCCTCATCCCCACGAGGGAAAATTCTAGTCCAGGCAATAGACATACGGAAACATTTAAATCCCATCTCTGCAAATAATGCAATATCTTCCTTATAATGATGATAAAAATCAGTGGCTTCATGACTTGGGTACAAAGCACCTTCCATAATCTCATCATCAATTTGACGCTTAACACCATGTCTTGCGCCTCTTTCTACATCGGCAATACTTAAACCTTTGTCACCTTCTAAATAACCACCTTCATACTGATTGGCAGCCGTAGCGCCACCCCACAAAAAATCATCTCTCATTGTTTTTCCTCCTCAAATTTTTCGATTCTTGTATTTAATTGATATTTTTGTTTTAATGCTTTTATTTTTATCATATTATCTGATATTTGATGTTGATCCATGGTTCTTTGATTACTCCAAATTTCTACCAATAATACTTCATTAGAATTATTGACAGATTGATAAAAATCGTATTTGATATTACCATTTTCTTCTCTAACTTTACTAGCTAAATCATCCTCCATCTCTCTAACATAATCCTTAACATTTTCTCCACTATAATAAACATTTAATACAATCATAAATTCTCCTTTAAAATCTTTTGCCATATTTCCATTTTATTATAGCATACAAATTAATGTACTAAAATATTAAACTTGATTCACGATAAAATTGACACTTGTTTCTTTGTGGTTTAAAATAAGGATAACACAAAGGAGAGAGATAATGCATGAATAAATTAAAGAAAATATTATTAGTTCTTTTAACTGTTATGATGGTATTTACATCCATTCCATCTGCTTATGCAGAAGAGGAGGATGGGAGTTCTTCAAACACTACAACAAGTGAGGTAGAAAGCAATAAAATAAAACTTGAAGGGGATGAAGATGATTCCTATCGTTATTCATTTAATGTCGAGCTCAACAAAGATTCCTATACCTGGGATGGAACAGAAAAGAAACCAGAAGTAAGCATTAAAGGAATTGCGACACCTATAGATTCAAATGTAGAAGAAGATAATGAAGAGTCTACTACATTAAAAGAAGATACTGATTATACTGTTTCATATAGTGATAACATTAGTGTTGGAACCGCAACAGTTACTATTACAGGAATAGGTAAATATACTGGTACATTAACTAAGGAATTTGAAATCACTGAAAACACAAGTAATATGAAAATTACTTTATCTAAAGTAACCACAACTAGTGCAACTATTAGTTATAAATCTTTTGATACTGATTTAACTTATGATGTTACTGTAAAAGATAGTTCAAATAAAACAGTTTATTCAGGTTCAACTACAGAAACAACTTTATCAACCGGGGATTTCCTTAGTGCCGGTGAAAACTATACTGTTAAAATTATTGCAACAGATAGTTCAGACAAACAAGTAGCTTCTGCATCAACTACATTAACAACTAAATCAATGACTACTGTTACAGCATCAAAAATTGCTACAACAACAGCAAGCTTTAGTTTTAAAGCATCTTCTGATAGTGGTATTTTATATTATAAAGCAGTTGTAACTGATTCAAGTGGTAAAACAATTAAAACTGTTAATCCTGCCACAGGTGGTACTTCTTATTCACTAACAGGTTTAACGAAGAATACTAAATATAAAATTACTGTTACTGCTTATACAACTGATGATGCATCATATACATTAGCAACTAATTCTTTCACTACTAAAAATACAACATCTATTACAACTTCAGCGATTACGACAACAACTGCTAAATATAAATTTGCATCAATTTCTGGTAATGGTATCACATCTTATAAAGTTATTTTGAAAGATTCAAGTGGTAATACCGTAAAAACTGTAAGTTCTGCAAGTAGTAATACAACCCTTTCATTTTCTGGTTTAACCGCCAATAAAACATATACGATTACAGTTCAAGCTATTACTAGTGATGCTACTTATACTGTAGCTACTAAGTCTTTTACTACAAAGAAGACAACTACAATTACAACTTCAGCGATTACGACAACAACTGCTAAATATAAATTTGCATCAATTTCTGGTAATGGTATCACATCTTATAAAGTTATTTTGAAAGATTCAAGTGGTAATACTGTTAAAACTGTTAATCCTGCTAAGAGTAATACAACACTTTCATTCTCTGGTTTAACTGCTAATAAGAAATACACAATTACAGTTCAAGCTACTACAAGTGATGCCACATATACTGTAGCTACTAAAACTTTTACAACAAAGAAGACAACATCTATTACAACTTCTAGCATTACTTCATCAAGTGCTAAATATAAGTTTACTTCAATTACTGATAATGGCATTAAGTCTTATAAAGTAGTGGTGAAAAATGCGAGTGGAAAGACTATCAAAACTGTTAATTCAGCTAAAGGTAATACAACATATTCACTTTCAGGATTATCACAAAATACAAAATATACAATTACTGTAACTGCTACAACGAGCGATGCTACTTATACTGTGGCTACTAAAACATTCACAACGTTACCTACTGTTGGAAAAGTTACTGCTTCTACAAAAGCAGGTAATGAAATGGCTTTAGTAAGCTGGAAAAAAATAAGTGGTGCATCAGGATATCAAGTTTATCGTTCTACTTCTAAGAATGGAACATATACTAAAGTTAAAACAATTACAAGTGGTAGTACTACTTCATATACAAATTATTTATTAACAGCTAATAAGACATATTATTATAAAGTAAGAGCTTATAAGACTGTTAATGGTACAAAGGTTTACGGAAGTTTTAGTGCTATTAAATCTGTAAAACCGAAAGCTGCAACTTCATCAACTTATTATTTACGAGTTAATATTAAGACAAATTGTACAGTAGCATATGCTAAAAACTTTAGTGGTAAATGGGTAGCAGTCAAAGCATTTGCAACTTCAGCGGGAGCTAATGGTGCATCTAAGGCTATTATTGGTACACATTATACAATGGCTAAATATAGATGGAAATATATGCATGAAAATTGTTATACACAATATGCTACAAGAATCGTAGGTCATTACCTATTCCATTCTGTTCCATATTCTAAAGCAAAGCCTAATACATTATGGACAGCTTCTTATAATAAGTTAGGAAGTCATGCTTCAGCCGGTTGTATCCGTATGGATGTTATTAGTTCAAAATGGATTTATGATCATTGTCCATTAAAGACAAAAGTTGTTGTTACTTATAGTAGTAGCGATGCACTTACAAAACCTACACCTAAGAAGATATCTAGTAGTGTTACAGGTGCAAAGAGAACATGGGATCCTACTGATCCAGATTCAAGCAATCCATGGAATAAATAAGCAAAAGGCAATTCAATTTGAATTGCCTTTTTAATGTCCTCTTATATAATCATTTGTATAAAAGCTATATATAAGCTGCACACACATAAAACACCAAATCACTGGTTCACAAAAAATAACAGCTAAATAACCAAACATTGGTATAAATACCAAAACAAATATAATCTTTCCTACTAACTCAATACAGCTAGAAATAAGTGGCAGCATCTTTTGTCCAATACCTTGTAATGCATATCTTGTCTGCATTAAAATGCCTAACACTGCATAAAATGGACCAACGACTCTAAGATATAATGTTGCATCATCCAAGACAACGGATTCATCAGAACCAGAAATCCATTGTACTAAACTACGTGCTCCAAACCACAATATAATGGTCACAACCCCTGCTAAAATAACATCATAAAGATAAGCAACTTTAATCCCTTTTTTAATTCTTTCAACATTATTAGCACCTTTATTTTGTGAAACAAAAGTAGAAACTGCCAACCCCATTGAAGTAAAAGGTAAATTGAAAAACATATATAGTTTTCTAGCAGCTGTATGGCCTGCAATAATCAAATATCCTAAATTATTAATACCATATTGTAATATAACTGAAGCTACACTCACTATCGAACTCATAAATCCCATGGAAAAACCTTGAGTTACTAGTTCTTTATAAAGATCTTTATCATAAACAAAATGTTCTTTTTTTGGTATTAAGATAGGAACTCTTCTTAATATATAAATAATACAAAGGATTACCGAAACACCTTGAGCAATCACTGTTGCAATAGCAGCTCCTCTAATACCCATATTAAAATTTCCAATAAACAACAAATCCAACCCTATATTCAACAACGATGAAACAATCAAAAACACCAATGGTATAAAACTATTACCAATAGCTCGCATCATAGCAGCACATAAATTATAACCAAACATAGCAACTATAAATACAACAATCAATGAAATATAACTATAAGCTTCATCTATAATATTCGCAGGTGTATCTAATACTTGCAGCAATGGATATAAAATCAAACTACCTAAAATACTTATCACAATCGAAGAAACAATACCAATCACAAGAGAACTTGCAACAGATTTCTTAAGCAATGTTTCATCACCAGAGCCAAAACTTCTAGCTGTTACAATTGCTAAACCATTACCAATACCCAACGCAAAACCAACCAACAAATCATAAATAGATGTACAAGAACCAATAGCTGCTAAAGACACATCTCCTAAAATATTACCAACAATCATAGTATCACATGTATTATACAATTGCTGGAATATATTAGATATAAGCAATGGTACCATAAATATCAATAATGATTGTAATATTGGTCCATTTATCAAATCAACATCTCTTTTTGAAACATTCATATTACTACTCTCCTAATATATCATATATCTTTATTAATAATTCATTCTCAGTACTATATCCTTCAGCTTTAAAACGATTTTGTGACAAATACTCATGCAAATCCTTATTATCACTAATGAATAGAGGACATGCATCAAATGGTGATGGATGATGATTTTTTTCAAAATATCCATTATTTTCTACATATAAATAACATTCTTCGTGATTTTGATTATATCCTTTAAACATATACTTAGCTTGCATGTGTCTTACTCCTGCAGTATTTGTTGTTTGAACATCGACAGCTCCTGGTACAATTGTACCTGTAAATAATTCTGATTCTACATAACCTGAAAATGGAATCATTGTAACTTTCGCCCAGTCTGTTTCCATTCTAGTTATATCATCAATATGTATATGAAATGTCATTATTAACTTATCCATAAAATTCCTCCCCATTTAATTATACATATTTTATTAATATTTTAAAGTATTTGTTATTTTGTGATTTGTTGTATATAATATAAACAAGTTTGGAGGTATACAATGAAACATTTATATTTAATGAGGCATGGTGAAACTCTTTTTAATATAAGAAGAAAAATTCAAGGATGGTGTGATTCACCTTTAACTGAAAATGGTATTAATCAAGCTAAAGCTACAAGAGAATATTTAAAAGATATCAATTTTGACCACTATTATAGTTCCACATCTGAAAGATGTTGTGATACTTTAGAAATTGTGACGGATTATAAGGTTGAATACAAAAGATTAAAACAACTTAAAGAAAGAAATTTTGGTACTTTTGAAGGTGAAAGTGAAGATTTAAATCCACAAAGAAATAGTGGTTTGAATTATGATGATATTTTCCCATATTATGGAGGAGAATATCGCCAAGATGTTGTTGATAGAATGTATCATACTTTAAAAGATATTATGGGTAAAGAAGATCATTATAATGTTCTTGCTGTTTCTCATGGTGGTGCCTGTTTTGCTTTTTTAAGTGCCGTTGTAGATAATGATACGTTAAATCATTTTGGTCCTGTTTCTAATTGTGATGTTTTTCATTATGGTTATGAAAATGGAGAGTTTCAATTTATTGAATTGATTAAACCACAAATGAATGGAGAATGATAATGGAAATAAGGGTATTACAATATTTTTTAGCGATTGCTAGAGAAGAAACAATATCAGGTGCAGCTGAATTTTTGCATGTTACCCAGCCTACCCTATCAAGACAGATGAAGGATTTGGAAAATGAGTTAGGAAAAACATTATTTATTAGAGGTACACGTAAAATAGAATTAACTGAAGAAGGTATGATTTTAAGAAAACGTGCTGAAGAAATTATCGCATTGGTCGATAAAACAGAAATGGAGATTTCCACAAGTGATCAGCATATTTCAGGTGATATTTATATTGGGTGCGGTGAAACTGAAGGTATGCGTATAATTATGAAAGTCATTAAGAAAATACAAATGCAACATCCTTTTATTAAGTTTCATATTGTTAGTGATTATAAAGAAGATGTTATTGACAAGTTAAATAAGGGATTAATTGATTTTGGGGTATTGGTGAATACTGGTAAAATGAATAATTACAATTTTTTAGAGTTACCTTATAAAGATGTATGTGGCGTATTAATGCGAAATGATTCTTCTTTAGCTTCAAAAGATTATATAACGATTAATGATTTGAAAAATAAGCCATTGATTTTATCAAGACAAGATATGCAAAGCGATAATATTGCTACTTGGCTCAATGAAGACATCAATGAGCTAAATGTTGTAGCTACCTATAATTTGATTTATAATGCTTCTTTAATGGTTGAAGAAGGCATTGGTTATGTGATTGGTTTGGATCGTTTGATTAATACTACGAATACTGATTTATGCTTTAAACCATTAAAACCATCATTAGAAGTTGGTTTATCGGTTGTTTGGAAAAAGTATCAGGTATTCAATAAAGCGAGTAAGTATTTTGTAACAACATTACAAAGTGAAATTGAAAAATTGCAAAACGAATGAAATAAAAGACTGAATTTCAATATTCAGTCTTTATTCGTAATACATAATAAGCACCTTGACACACTAATACAGAAACAACTGATGCCACAATTGCTTCAATAATACCATTGCTAGCAACTACCGTTAATAATGCTACTATCAATGTTTCATAAGCTATGCTTAAAACACTTGCATAAGCTTGTCCAAAAAAGATATAAATGCCTGATAAAACAAGAATCGTATTTGTAAGTGTACCTACCAAAGAAGCAATAATAATAGTTGTTTTATTATTAATTTTACAAATCAATTTTTCATAAATCAATCCTGATACAAAGCCAAGTAATATTCTTGGAATAAAAGCAATAAGTATACTAGCATAATTGCCACTCATTCCATCAATTGTAACAAATGGTGAAAAACAAAATGATGTCATACTTGGTTGCAAGGTTGCACGAATCATACTTGTAAGTCCAAAGACAAAGCCTAGGGCTGCACCTTCTTTCTTACTTAATAATATTCCTGCAATGATAACAGGAATATGCATTGTTGTGATGCTTAATACACCTATTGGCAAATAGCCTAAGGGTGTCATGACCAAAATAATTTCAATAGCTAAAAGCATCGCAAAAATCATCATGTTTTTTGTTTTATTCATTTTTCCTCCTACTGTCGCCCATATAGGTGCAACGTTTATATTGAGTGTTGCTGTTTTGTAACTTGTTTCATAAAAGTCTTAATGATCTCTTTGAATGTTACTTTACAACAAAGGAATTATACACGCATGACTTTATGATTGCAATATAAACTCATTAGCTTTAGCCAGTAAACCATATGTTCCACCAGTATGAATGAATAAAATATTTTTAGAATCCTTAAAAGTTCCTTTTACAATTTCTTTTATCATACCTATATAGGCCTTACCTGTATATACTGGATCTAATACCAATCCATCTTCTTTCGCAATTTTCATTAATTGAACGAGTTCATCTTTTGTATTTTGGGCATAACCTTTGCCAACATAACCATCAATAATAGTAATATGTTCCTCATTAATAGGTGGCTGACCTATAAAATCCAATGTATCATGAATAATTTTCCTGATTTCATCCACAAAGAACTGCGCATCATCACACACATTGATACCAATAATTTTTTTATTTTGATGAAACAATTCATTACCTATATAAAGACCAGCATATGTCCCTCCAGAGCCAACAGCACAGACAATTGTATCAAAAGATACCTGTAATTCTTTTTCATTTTGCAATATTTCTTCATATGCGTTAACATAACCCAATGTTCCAATGCCATCACTTGCTCCCATAGGAATAATATAAGGATGATATCCTGCTTTTGTATAATGATGTTTCAATTCTTCTAAGTATTTTTGCTTATTTTCCTGAAAATCATCATGTTCTTTAACATAAATACTTGCTCCTAAAATATCATCCAAAAAATAATTACCATTATAAAGATTATCCCCTAATTCTTTTCTTAATAATAAGACACATTTAAGATGAAGCTTACTGCATAATGCAGCAGTTGCACGACAATGATTCGATTGATAACCACCGCAAGTTATAATAAGATCAGTTCCTTGATCCAATGCATATTTAAGTTCATATTCTAATTTTCTTATCTTGTTTCCTGATGCAATGGATTCCGTTAGATCATCTCTTTTAATATAAATATTTTTATTGTTGTAGGTTTTATCTAATTTTTCAATCGGTGTAGGTAGATGAGCTAAGTTAAGCTTGGATATATTCATTTTTTCTTCCTCCTAGTTTTCATATATGTTTTATATGTTATCACGATTTTGGTATTTGGTAAAGAATAAAAATAATTTATTAAAACTCTGTCAAGCAATTTTGAAAATGTCCTAAAAAATATCAAACATTAGCACCAGTCT
>JAJQFG010000086.1:12379-21823 GCA_021201315.1 Erysipelotrichaceae bacterium | reverse complement strand
CAAGTGAATCAGATGGTCTAGCATAATATGTTATTTAGCTTATGGAAATTCTATAATGTTTGTCATTACTTTAGCAATAACATTTATATTTATCATAATGTCATTATTAGATTATGATACAATGTATGTTAATGATATATTTCAATTAATTTTATTGATAATTGTAATTATATCTATGTTTTTTTATAAAGTATCATTATTAGATAGAATTCTAGGTACTATTTTTCTTACCATACCACTTTATCTTATTAATCACTTTAAAGAATGTATTGGTGGTGCTGATTTAAAACTGATAACTATTATGGGTTGGATGCTTGGATTTTATGATGCATTGATAGGTTTTTCCATTGGTGTCATTATCGCAAGTTTGTTTTCAATCATTATGCTTTTATTAAACAAGGTAACGCTTAAAACTTTTATACCGCTTATCCCATTTTTATGTATTGGATTCTATATAAGTTTGATTAATATTCAAATATGGCCTACATATTTCATTTAACTATAAAAGGAGAGAATTAATCTCTCCTTATTACTTTGTAACATATTTTGCATAGTAATCAATTCTAATTAAATCACATATAGTCATAATTTGATAATTAAAATTAATACTATCAAACTTACCAGGTACATATATAATCGTTGTTTTTTCATCAGATCCACTCTTAAGATATTTCTTATTTTGTGTAATCAAAACCTGATGAGCTCTTTCTATATGAACATCTGCATGTGATTTTTGAAAACTATTAACATATCTACCAGTAGCACTAATAATAATAGCCACATCATCTTCATTCATTAAAATAGGATCATATGAATGAAATTGTATAAAAGGTTTACCAAAACTAATCATATCAGTTTGTAATTCAACGGCTATTGATACTGGATATAATGCACCATATATCACAATTCTTTTGGCCTGATATAGTTTTTCACAAATAATATCGATTAAAGATAACATCTCTTCATTAGTACAAACTTTTTCCATTGAATCAACAAGTTCATTAATATCAACACCATCCATACGATTCTTTATTTGATTAATTCGTACATTATGCAATCTTATAAGTTCATTCATAAATTCATCATAATTATTAAAATCTAACATATTTATAAAAGCATATAAATCTTCTTTTGAACAATGTGATTCTTTTAAAAATGTTTCTTCATCCATGCTTTGAATTTCTAAATAATGAAACACCATATATGTACATAAATCATAATATGCATCATGGCTTAATGTACCATTAAGATAAGTCAAAATACGACTCAATAATATATTCATATTCATTGTATTTCCTCCTCGCTTTATTCTATTATAACATGATTTACATAAAATGAGATATTTTTTTCTTTATATTCAAAAAAAGAATGATATAATGCTTTTGAGGTGATTTTATGCGCATGCAAAAAGTTCCACTATCTTATATACATTATGAATATAAGAATTATACCAAACAACTTTATGATTCCATATTAAGAATTGGCTTTTCATTTCCAATTACGGTGACTATTGAAGAAAATGAATACATATGTATCGATGGACATAAACGATTATCTGTTTTAAATGATATTTTAAATGATAATCCAAATTATCATCGTGGAGAAGAAGTATGTATTGTAGTTAAGGAAAATATGAGATCCAATGACTGTTGGCGAAGAATTAATATACATTAAACCATTATATCTTATTTTAATGAAAAATCAGTTAGGGAATCATAAAATATGTAAAACACTTATTAAACATGGTCATGTCCAAATCAATGATCAAATTTGTCTTAATCCTAATACCTTAATACAATTAGAAGATAACATTAAAGTTGATAATTGTCTTATTAATAGTCATCCATTTATTTATATGATGTTGAATAAACCCAAAGGCTACATATGTTCTAATATTGATGAAAAATATCCTTCTGTTTTAAAACTCATCAATAGAGTTGATTGTTACTGTGTTGGTAGATTAGATTGGGATACTACTGGTTTATTACTAATAACAAATGATTCTTCATTATCTAAAAAACTATTATTACCTCATCAACATATTTATAAAAGTTATGAAGTAGAAACTTCAAAACCGTTAGATGTTTCAATAATTAAAATATTTAAGCAAGGTGTTATCATTGATCATAATTATCAATGTATGAGCAGTGAACTAACAATCATTGATGATTATCATTGTATTGTTAAGATATGTGAAGGTAAATATCATCAAATAAAGAAAATGTTTTTAACTTGTAATAATCAAGTAAAATCATTAAAGAGAATACAATTTCATCATTTAACTTTAGATTCTAAGTTAAATGAAGGAGAATACAGATTATTAACATATAAAGAATTGGAGATGATTTCGTGATTGAAATAGATGTTCATGGTTTGAGTCAAAGTGAAGCAAAAACAAGAATTACACAAGTTTTAAAAACGGCTAAAAAAGATGTTTATATGATTAGAATTATTCAAGGCTATCATAATGGAACTACACTTAAAAATATGATAAGAAAAACGTTTAGAAAACATCCTAGAGTTGAAAGAATTGAAATTGGATTAAATCAAGGTATTACTGAACTTATACTAAAAGGAGAATAAAAAAATGAGTGTTTTAGATACAAATTATTTAATTAATAATTATTTTGAAGAAATCGCAAAAATTCCTCATGGTTCTTACCATGAAGAAAATATTTCTAATTATCTGGTAAATTTTGCTAAAGAAAAACATTTAAAATATTATCAAGATGATATGTATAATGTTATTATTTTAAAGGAAGCATCAAAGGGTTATGAAGAACATGAACCAATTATCTTACAAGGTCATATGGATATGGTTTGTGAAAAGAATAAAGATTGTGATCATGATTTTGATAATGATCCACTTGATTTATATGTTGAAAATCATTATTTACATGCTAAAGGAACAACACTAGGTGCTGATGATGGATGTGGTGTTTGTTATATGTTAGCTTTACTTAGTGACAAAGATTTAAAACATCCACCATTAGAATGTATTTTTACTGTACAAGAAGAAGTAGGTCTATGTGGTGCATTTCATTTAGATACTTCAGTGCTTAAAGGTAAACGTATGATTGGTTTAGATAGTGAAACAGAAGGAGAGACTTGTACATCTTCATCTGGTGGTAATGATTTAATGATTACTAAAATGATTTCATTTGAAGATAATGAAAGTCCAGTTTATATTTTGAATATTAAAGGTTTACTAGGTGGCCATTCAGGAGAATGTATTAATAAAAGCAGGGGAAATGCGAATAAAATTGCTTCAAGAATTTTGTATCATTTATTAAAAGATAATATAGATGTAAAATTAGTTAATATACATGGTGGATTAAAAAACAATGCTATACCACGTGAATGTCAGGTGATATTTGCAAGTAATAGTAATTTTGATATTATCAATGAACATATTATGACTTATACTAATGACATTAAAAATGAATTAATGATTAGTGATCCTAATTTAACAGTTACTATACAAAAAGGTGATTCTAAGCAATGTATAAATAGTTTTGATAGTGAAGCTATTATTAATATGATGTACTTAATTCCTAATGGTAAATTAGACGAATCTCAAACGATTCCAAATTTAACAACGCTTTCTTTAAATATGGGTATTGTACGTACTTATGAAAATTCCCTTACTATTGATATATCTATACGTTCTCCATTAGAAAGTGCAAGAAATGAATTATGCTTACAAATTGAACAAATTTCTATATTATTTGATGCTTATATCGAAGTATCTAATCCTTATCCAGGTTGGGACTATGATCCCGATTCAAAATTAAGAGAAGCATTTAAAGAATATTATTTTAATCATACAGGAAATACTTTAAAAGAAGTAGCTACGCATGGCGGTTTGGAAACTGGCGTATGGGCTAATAAAATATCTGGTATTGATATTATCACTTTTGGCCCTAATATGTCAGGAATACATACACCTGATGAAACATTAGATTTAGATTCATATCAAAGATGCTATGAAATATTATATGGATTTATTGAAACACTATGAAATGTAATATAAGTAAACAATGTGGTAGTTGCCAATATATTGATATGGATTATCAATCACAATTAAAACTTAAACAAGAAAATATACAAAAACTATTTCCATATAAACAAGTTCATATACCTATCGGTATGGATAATCCATATGGTTATCGTAATAAAGTAATAGTAGCTTTCAATCAGAAATATGAATATGGTTTATATGAAGAAAATAGTCATCGTATTATACCTTTTTATACATGTTTATTACATGATAATGAAACAAACCATATATTAAAAGTTATACAAACATTATTTAGAGAAAATCATTATTCTATTTATGATAAAAACAAAAACAGAGGACTAATACGTCATGTGCTTATACGTAGAGCTGTTAAAACAAATCAAACATTAGTTGTTTTAGTATGTAATAATAAAGTATTTCCTGGTTCTAAAAAATTTTGTCAAATGCTTGTTAAAAGTTGTCCTAGTGTTAAATCAGTTGTAATGAATATTAATCAAAGAAATACCAGTATTGTATTAGGTAATAAAGAAAATATTTTGTATGGTAAAGGTTTTGTGGTTGATGAATTATGTGGTTTAACATATAAAATATCTGCTTCATCATTTTATCAAATTAATCATGAACAATGTGAAAAACTTTATCATAAAGCTATTGAATTACTTAATCCAAAAAAGAATGATATAGTTTTAGATACTTATTGTGGTATTGGTACGATTGGTATGTCATTAGCTCATCAGGTATCAAAAGTCATTGGTGTTGAAATGAATAAGCAAGCTTATTATGATGCAATGAATAATGCTAAAATGAATCATTTATCGAATATTCATTTTTATAATGAAGATGCTACTTTATTTATGCAAAAGCATATTAATGATCATATTGATGCTATCATTATGGATCCACCAAGAAGTGGTAGTACACCTGAATTTATACAAGCAGCCTGTGTTATGAAACCAAGAGTGATTGTATATATATCCTGTGATTCATCAACCCAAGCTAGAGATTTAAAAATATTTCAAAAATATCATTATGATACCAAAGAAGTTTATCTTTTTGATATGTTTCCACATACTAAACACACAGAAAGCATTTTGCTTTTAAAAAAGAATATTACAGGAGAATAAATATGGAACAGAATAATTTAGTTGAAATTATTGAAGATCAAACAAAAAGAGCTTTATGGGAAATCAAAAATGTCATTGATTGCGTGCCTGATGAACTTTGGAATAAAGAATATTGTGATATGCCTATGTATAAGCATATTTATCATATGTTGCATTCATTAGATTTATGGTATATTAATCCCAGAGATACATCTTATATAGAACCAGATATTCATGAAGAAAATCTTAATAACTTAGATGTAGAATCATATAAAATATTGAGTAGAAAAGATATTAATAATTATTATGAGAATATAAAAGATAAATTACAAAATTATTTATTAACATTATCTGATAAGCAATTATTAGAATATCCTAATAATTGTGAGTATACAAAATTTACTTTGATTCTTGCTCAGTTTAGACATCTTCATACCCATATGGGTATGATTATGGGGTTTATAATTGATGATACACATTTATGGCCTAATGTACTTGGTTTAGAGAATCCTATACCTAAGGGTGATTATGATAAATATTGTTAGGAGTATTATAATGAAAGAAGACTATAAAAAATTCAGAAAAACACTGAAATATTTATTGAAGAAGTTAAACAACAATTATCAAAAATGAGTGAAGAAAATAAGGATCAGTGGATTTTAAATCAAGCTACTATCTTATATGCTTCACAAAGAGAAAGTTTTATGGAAACTTTAAAAAATAACAAAATGCTTATGAATATGCCATCTGAAGACGAATTCAAAGGATTTTGTAATGATGTTAAAAGTGGCAATAAATATATTGAATATGAAACATGGTATGAAGAATTTGATGATTATGGATATTATCATGATGACTGGGAACAAAAATTTTATGATTCATGTGGTGTAATAGAATTTATTGATAATATTTTTGAAGTATGTAAAAATCTTAATAAATTGGGTTATTATGATCTTACTTGTAAATATATGGAATCTTTAAATGATTTAGAAATTGAAATTAGAGAAACCATGGATTCAGAGGGTTCATACGAAGGAACTTCTCCTTTTACAATCAATGTTGCTTATGAACATTTCTTACCATATCATAAGAAAGGCCAAGTTGCTTATCATTGGATTTATGCTTATTGTCATAGAGAATTAGTATTATCTATTGAGGAAAAAGCAAATCAATTATTAAAATTATTTTTAGAACCTTTATGTAATAAGGTGCTTTTTAGTGATTTTGATTGTATTAATAAAGAAATGATTGAAATGATATTTTGTCAATTACAACAGCTTCTTGATAATCATACAATTCTATACAATAAGTATTCGGAAGCAAGTTATTCGAATGAAAAGTATGATTTAATGAGTAAGATAGAAAGAGAAACTCAATTATTGGAAGATTTAAAATCAATTTTGTGAAATAACGATTGCAACACCTGTTGAATTTAAAAAAATTATTTTAATCAACTCTACTAAATTTAAAGTTTCTATATTGAGTCTATTGTTTTGCTTACTAAATACATAATTAAAAAGCCTGAAAAGGCTTTTTATAAGTTGTTGACTAAATAATTTAGTTATCCAAAATGATTATCAACTCATTCTTGTTGATAATCATTTTTAGAAGTTTCAGCAACACTAAATTGTACAAAATGTATTACCCCAAATATTAACATATCATCATTATCCTAATATGTAATTAGTAGTTATAAGATATATTATCCTCTTGAGGCTATTCAAGCATAAATGGATAAATTAAAAAATAACCTTGGATTTAAAACCAAGGTTATTAAAATCAAAGAATCTTTTCATAATCCATCATTCCATAAAGAACACGAACAACTTGTATTTCATTTTTTTGTTCATGTGGGCGATAAAAAATAATATAATTTTTTACAATAAGCTTGCGTAATGCTTTATCTTTAATCAATCTGCTTCTTACAAGTGGACACATGAAAGGATTTAAACATACAAGATCTAAGGCGTCATCAATCTCATCAATCAATGCAGATGCGGCACTAGGTTTATAAAGTTCTTCTGAGATATATCGAAAGATATTCTCTAAGTCTGCTTGTGCACGTGGATAAATATTAAGAGTATATTTATTATTTTCCATATTTCTCCTTCATTGAAGCAAGGAAAGTATGTCCTTCCACTGGTTCTGCACCTACATCAATTTCATCTAAAGCTTCATTAACAAGCATCGATGCTTGTACTTCTGCCATTGTTTTTTCATAAAGAGGAATGCTCATAAGAACCATTTCTCCATATCCATTTTTTGTAACAATGATAGGAACATCGCTTTCTTGGCATGTTTTAGTAATTTGTGCTGTATTTTTAAGCTCATTGATTGGTATTACTTTTGGTAAAGACTGCAACATGTTTATACACCTCCAAAATTCTGTCCTAATTATATTATAATTATACCATAATTAGAATAGTAGTCAATAGGTATGAAGTATTCCAAAAAAATATAATGTAAAGGGATGATTCATGGCAATTACAATAGTTTATATTAAAATTGGCGACAGTACCATAAATCTTTCAATAACTTTAAAAGTGTCAATACTTAAATAAAAAGCAATCAATCACCATTAACTGATGTCAATCAACTTAAATTAGATTTGACGAATACAACTCTTCTAACATAAAAAGATCAAGAATTTTACAGAAACTATGTAGATAATGATATGGCATATATGCTATGCAACGAATGATTCCATGTGTCAAATCAATCACTTTAAACCTCTCGTTTCACATCGAGTCTATAGTAATGCTTACTAAAGTACATAATTAAAATGTCTCAAAAGGCTTATTTTAAAAGGTTTTAGAGGTAGAAGTAAAATCTTCTATTTCTAAAACCTTTCTTTTTTATGTTTTTAAGCATGAGTTAGTGTTTTTCAAAATTATGAATGTTATACATCAAACAGTAGTGTTAAATAGTTTTATGTTCATATAACATATAACAAATTCAAATACACAGGATCCTGCAGCGACTGATATTTAATCAAACAATAAAAATCTCAAGATCATATCGTTTGATATGGTTCTAAGTTTTTTTACTTTGACTATTTACTATTTGAATTTATGAGTTATAATTTATTTTAATATTGAAGGGGGAGGACATACAATGAATAGAATATCAAACTGTTCTAGTGATAGAGTTGCCACAAATAATAGTGGAAATATTTTAGCTAAAAATAATTATTCTAATTGGGATAATTCCAGTTTTTTGGGGACATCAATTAATTCTCAAAAAATTAAAATGGTTACTTTTCTAGATAGCAAGAATTTATTACCTTTTGAGATTGATGATAAAATCTATTCATGTGACATTTCAGAAAATAGGGATAGATGTGTTATGCTATATGCTGATTATTCACAATATGAAAAAATGTATGATGTGTATATTGTAGGTGAAGGTGGAGTTGACGCAAACCCTGATAGTAGTAAATTATTCTATCATTTTACAAATTGCAGATGTATAAATTTTAATGGCTGTTTTAACACTTCAAATGTGACTGTTATGAGTCAGATGTTTGAAGCATGCAAATCATTGAAGAATTTAGATTTAAGTAATTTTGATACATCAAATGTCACTGATATGTCATTTATGTTTTGCGGGTGTCAATCATTATTAAGCTTAAATTTAAGTACCTTTCATACATCAAATGTGACTAAAATGACAGGTATGTTTAGTGATTGTAAATTATTATTAAGTTTAGATATAAGTAGCTTTGATACATCAAATGTGACTGACATACAGTTAATGTTTTACTCTTGTATATCATTAGGTAACTTAGATTTAAGTAGTTTTGATACATCAAATGTCACTGATATGTCATTTATGTTTGACGAGTGTAAATCATTATTAAGCTTAAATTTAAGTAATTTTGATACATCAAATGTGACTAAAATGACAGGTATGTTTAGCGATTGTAAATTATTATTAAGTTTGGATATAAGTAACTTTGATATTTCAAATGTGACTAGAATGGATTTTATGTTTGAAGCATGTGAATCATTGAAAAATTTAGATTTAAGCAATTTTAACAAATCAAAGGTTACTGATATTTCTTGTATGTTTTATTCATGTGAATCATTAACAAGTTTGAATTTAAGTAATTTTGATACATCAAATGTCACCGATATGAGCGATATGTTTTCCGAATGTAGTTCCTTGACAAGTTTGGATTTAAGAAGCTTTGATACATTGAATGTGACTAATATGAGTTTTATGTTTCACGATTGTAGTTCTTTGACAAATCTGGATTTTAGCAACTTTGATACATTGAATGTGACTAATATGAGTTTTATGTTTCACGATTGTAGTTCT
>JAJQFG010000086.1:0-12279 GCA_021201315.1 Erysipelotrichaceae bacterium | reverse complement strand
ATGTTTCACGATTGTAGTTCTTTGACAAATCTGGATTTTAGCAACTTTGATACATCAAATGTAAGTAATATGAGAAGTATGTTTTACTCATGTGAATCATTGACATGCTTGGATTTAAGCAGCTTTGATACATCTAATGTAACTGATATGAGTGATATGTTTTGCGATTGTTATTTAATGACTTGTTTGGATTTAAGTAATTTTGATACATCAAATGTAACTAATATGAGAAGTATGTTTTACTCATGTGAATCATTGACATACTTGGAAATAAGTTGCTTTAATATATCAATAGATACCAATACGGAAGATATGTTTTGCTTTTGTTTTAGATTGCCAGAAGATATAAAATCTAAAATTAAAAAGAATTCATCAAATTAAATGAAAAAGTAGTTTGCATGACACACATTATAAAATTATTTAGAATTAAAACGAAATACCTTAAAGGACTGTAACGAAATAAATAGTTAAAGTCCTTTTTTGATATAATATTAATGTCATTTATTTTATTCAATCAACAAAATAGTATTGAAATATTTCTTAGAACCCAAAATGATGATATGGTATGTATGCCATATACAACATATAAAGTCGTATGTAAAATCAACCACTTCAAACAGCTCGTTTCACATCGAGTCTATCATAATGTTTATAAAAGTACATAATTAAATACTTCAAAAGACTTTAGATAGAAGAGTAAAGATAATCTAAAGTGTCATTAATAAGCATCACAACCTGTGGTTCTACCATTTTTTCATACAGAGGAATACTCATGAGAATCCTTTCTCAATATCCATTTTTCTTAGCAATGATAGGAGCATCGCTTTTTGCATGTTTTTAATTTGTGCTATATTTTTGAGCTCATTATTTGATATTACTTTTTTGTAAAGAATGTAGCATAGTTATATACGTCAAATTAAGCATATTCAATAACAGTTATATAATATCAATAAGTTACTTGAATTAAAACTAATGAACAGAAATCTTCTAACACAAACATGATTGATAATGATTGATGCAACAGTTCGAATTAAAGAAAATTGAGGACCTAATAATGTTACATGTCATAAATTAAACCATTAGTAAAACTTAAATTATTTCTTGAAACACATGTTCTTGTTTTAATTAAACTATCAAGTTTATTCTTGATTTTGTTCCTCTAACTGTTTTAAAGATTTACCTTGGTCATCGTGCCAAACTGTAAATCCATTTAAAGAAGCACCTCCAATAAAACCAGCAGCAGTGCTTGGACTTGTCATCAATAGATCTGAAATTAATTCATTTTTATCGTTTATTTTATTAATATGTTTCTTTCGGAGCTTTAAAATATTTTCAGGGCAACTCTTAGTTGTTGTTGAAGTTATTACACTTCCTTTAAATATTATAAAGCCTTCATTAGTTCGTTTTCCACTTGCACAACTATTTTTATACTTCATATATAAAATGGGTTCATCATCTATGTCTGAAGATTGAGGCATTAATGGTTCAAATACTTTATGTCCAAGTGTTCCAATGACTATCTTAGCACAATCAATAAATTCTTCTAATTCACTTTCAGTTTCTTCTGTTATATTACCTAGAGAAGGTTCATTCCCATTTTTTACTTGATAACGTCCTGCATCAATTGCTAAATTACAAAATCTATTTTCCAGATAGCTTATTTCAGTTGGACCAAAAGAGTTATTTGTTGTTGTTACCATCACTGCTTCAGTCCAATCTATTGAACTATGGGGTTCCTGAACACGATATAATAACCCTTTACCATTTTTTCGTACACGAGCTTGTCCCACATATACTATTTGATCATACTTTTCATCAGTGCCAAAAAGAAAATAAATACCACTTTGTTTTAAATACTCAATATTTTTGCATTTATCTAATGCTATTCTAGGAATTTTGTATACAATACCTGTCCAATTTGCTAATGTACATTTGATTCTACCAGTAGAATCACCATCCATCAGAAATAATTTTAATGTTTTGCCTCTTATCATTATAAAACCTCCATTTTCATTTTTTTATCTTATTAAACATATCATACATTCTTTATATAAGATAATAAAGTTTTAAATCAATAATATTATTAAATTTTAAACTCACCATTTTATTGAGATTCATGAAATATTAATAATGAAGTGCTATTTTCTTACTTGATTTTATACGTATTACTTGTACTTTACAAACCTCATATAATTCATCTATTTTTAGCAAAGAATCTTTTCATAATTCATCATTCCATAAACAATACGAAGCTTAATTATTAGATGAATTAAAATCAATATTATAAAATTATTTACAGCTTACGATATAAAGTAACATACATAGTGATGAAACAAGCAAGACCTCCAACAAGATTGGAAACAGGTTCAGCAATAAATACACCATTTGTACCTAAACCCATAAACATGGGTAAAAATATCGTCAATGGAATAACGATGATAACCTTACGTAAGATGGAAAAAAATACTGCTCTTTTTGCTTTTCCAAGTCCCACAAAAGTAGATTGTCCCATAAATTGTAGACTCATGAATACAAAGCCCATAAAATATATTTGTAATGCTTCTGCACCAAGTTCAATAGTTTGAGCATCGTTTGAAAATATCCTAATAAATGCTGTTGGAAACAGTTCAATAGCAAGCCACATGAATGCGGTATAAACAATTCCAGTAATAGCCATAAAGCGTATACCTTCTTTTACTCTATCAGGTTTCTCAGCTCCATAATTATATCCAATCACTGGTTGTCCGCCACTACTAATACCTGTTACTGGCAAAGTTGCCATCTCACGAACACTATTAATAATGGTCATAATACCAACGTATAAATCGCCACCATAGGTTTGTAAAGTTACATTACAAACAATTTGCACAAGACAGTTTGTAGCTTGTTGCATAAAGCCACTTACACCTAATCCCAAAACACTTGTTACTGTTTGAAACTTAAGCTTCATATAACTTTTTTTAAGTTTTATATTTGCTTCTCCAGCTATTAAAAAGTGCATAACCCAAATTGCAGAAACACATTGACTTATCACAGTAGCCAATGCAGCACCTTGTACACCCATTGAAAAACCAAAGATAAAAATAGGGTCAAGAATAAGGTTCAATACTGCACCAATAATTGTTGTCCACATAGCTATTCTAGGATATCCGAGGGAACTAATAAATCCATTCATACCTGTGACTATCATTGAGAATAAGACACCAAATATGTAAATATGTATATAACTTTCTGCATAAATAATTGTTTCATCACTTGCCCCAAAGAGGTAAAGCATAGGTACTCTTAAAACATAACAGAAAATCATAATAATTAATGAAGATATCAAAATCATAGTAAAAACATTACCCATGATTTCTTTTGCTTTTTCTTCGTTTTTAGCTCCTCTTTCTATTGAAAATAATGGTGCACCACCAGTACCAAACAAATTTGCAAAGGCTAAAATTAAAGTGGTAATTGGAAAAGTAATCCCAACTCCCGTCAGAGCAAGACTTCCCACTTCTGGAAGGTGTCCGATATAAATTCTATCAACGATATTATATAAAAGTTGCACCAATTGAGCAATTGTTAATGGTACAGCTTGAGCTGTTATATTTATCCAAACTTTTCCAATAGAAAAATCATGTTGTGAATCTGATTCCTTTTTCGTATTAATCCCTCCAAACAATGGCTAAATTTAGATTTTATTTGCTAAAATTCTATATTGTTTTCATAATGATGTCAATATAATTAATTTATTGATTTTTTAAAATATATATCAAATTAAATGATATATCCTTATTGTAACTCGTTATTTACCATCATCCTTATCAAATTTATGGAAATTCTAGGAAATGTTAAATAAGTAGTTGGCTTGTGAGTACAGAATAATTGGTGATTAAGTGAAGATCTTACTATACATCATAGCCAATAATCTAATTTTATAAAAACATCTTCATACTAAAATAGCTTAAGATGCTTTATGGTTATTTAATAATATTATTTTTATTATTAATAGGAATAGATGTATTAACTAATTCACTTTTCAAATCAACCAATAATGTCTCAACTGTCACTTTTTGCATATCTTTCTTCATTGCTTCTACAGCAGATGTTACATGTGGATATAATATTTGATAAATATTCTTTCCCACAGGACAGTCACCATTTCCTTCATACATTTTAAATATTTCTTCAACATCATCGGTTTCGGCTGCTTCATAAATATCCCATAATGTAATTTCATTTGGTTCTCTTCCAAGACTAACTCCACCATTCTTTCCTGCGGCAGTTTTAAGAAGGCCATTTGACGACAAATCTAGAAATAAACCCCTAATGGTTACAGCATTAGCACCAACACTATTACCTACCATTATACTTGTTACACGCTTCTTTGGTGAAACAACTGCAATATATAATAATGAATGAACAGCCATTGGAAACCTTTTACTTACTCGCATAAGATTACCTCCTTTAATGTAATTATCTAGATACAGTATATCAAAAAATATTAAAAGCATCAAATGTAACTATTGACATAACATTTAAGACTGTTTATAATGTAATTGTTCGATGAACATTTAAAAAATAGGAGGAAAATTATGCAAACATTAGAAGCAATCGCATTAAGAAAATCAACTAGAGATTTTGATTCTAGTAAACCTGTAGCAAAAGAAGTTATAGACACAGTAGTCAAAGCAGGATGTCAAGCAGCCATAGCTGGTAAACCAGGTGAATCATTACATTTGACAGTTTGTACAAATCGTGACATCTTATTAGAAATTAGTGAATTCACAGCAAAAGCAATGAATATTGATGGTGGAAGAGACTTCTCCTATGGAGCACCTGTTGTTATTTTTGTATCAGCATCTCCAGAACAAATGATGCCTGGTATTGAAATTCCTAATACAGCTTGTGTTGTTGAAAACATGTTAATTGCAGCAACTGATGCTGGATTAGAAAATATCTATTTATGGGGTGCAGTTCAAGCAACTGCAAAAAATAAAGAATTATGTGACAAATTAGGAATTCCTGAAGGATTCAAACCTGTATCTGCTGCAGCTATTGGTTATAGCAAAACTGGAACACCAGAACCAAGAGAATTAAAATTCTCACTCGGTGTTAATTATGTAGATTAATTAAATAGACCAAGAAGTTAATTTAAAAAGTTTAGAGGTATATGAGAAATCTTTATTTCTAAACTCTTTTTCTTCTAATGAATATGAATTAAATCTTAAGATAAGTAATAGGTAGTGAATATTGATTATAGGATGATGTTCTTAATAATATAGTTATACTGTTTTTCATCATATATAATCTAAAATATTTCGTTTTCAAGAATTTTATTTGCAACTTAATTTAGTGAAATTTCTTCATTATTTAATAAAATTCTAACTATAATAGTTATAACTTAACGTAATGCTTTATAGTTGGATATATTGAGTATAATATGTTTCATGAAAACGTGAATCACTAAAAAACATAGAAAGGTGGTAAATAAAATGATTAATATATTAAAAAAGTGGTGTGATAGGACATGGCTTTATGTTGTATATTTTCTAGGAATAGTGATGGGTTGTGCTCTTATTTGGAATTGGAGTTCTTGGGAACTATCTCAAAAACTGATCTGTATACTTGCGATTTTTGTACCAATGCATATTTTTGAAGAAAACTCTTTTCCTGGAGGATTTTATTTTATGAATAATTTAGGATTTCATTCCAAAGAACCTATGGTATATCCACAAAACCAATGTACAAATATGGTTACAAATTTAGGTGCAGAAATTGTTCTGATTTTAGTAACACTTTCAGTTTCAAAAGTAGAAGTCAGTGCAGTAGCACTTGTAGTTTTCTTTGGACTTGGTGAAACAATAAATCATACTAGAAGTGGCATACTCATGTATAGACGTTATCATGAAAAAGGTAAAAAAACAATCTATGGTCCAGGATTAATTACTTCATGGTGTATGATGATTCCATTAAGTGTGTCTGGGGTTAAATGGCTTACAATGCATTCATTTACTGTAATGCAGATATTAGGTGGAATAGGTATGTTCGCTGGTATAGCTATTTTTCTAATTCTATTACCATTTGCTATATCAGTTAGATTTAAGAGCAAGCGATTTGCTTTTGATGACAAAGGATATTTTGATAAATATGAAAAATAAGATATGAAGAGTAACATCACATAGAGGAGTACTCTTTTTATATTTAAATGATTTATTTTAAAGAATATAAATTATTTACCAGATAAAATCTACATCAAATAAAATAATTGCTACATGAAATGATTATTATTTTGCTTTAAATATTATTAATATTATTTATATTATTTAAATGTTTTTTATTATTTTTGCTCTCCAATTTTTGGGGTTTTGTCCCGATTTTGAGACTTTTGAGGACAAAAACGAATAAAACTTGTATCATTTGTATATAAAAAAATCCCCAAAATGAGACTTTTCGGGACATTTTTAAGAAATTTGGTATTTTTCCTTTTATGTTATATACTAGTAACAGAAAGGAGCTAGATAATGTTTAATGAAGTTGTTCTAATTGGCAGATTAGCACGTAAACCTGAAATGAAAGAATATGATGGCATTAAACTGGCAACTATCGTGATGGATGTTGAAAGACCTTATCGAAATAGTTTGGGTGTTAGAGAACATGATTATATTAATTGTATATTATGGAAGGGAATTAGTCAGGCGGTGATGGATTGTTGTGATGAAGGTAGTTTTTTAGGTATTAAAGGTAGACTACAGTCAAAACCATCAAATTCATCGAAGAAAAACTCTTCTATGATAACAGAAGTGAAAGTTGAGCATGTCGAATTTTTGGATAGATACTTTCAGGAATCAAGTAAAAAAAGTAGTGACCATTCAAATTAATGGTAAAATACTACTTTTTTATTTTCTTTTTTGAAGAAATTGTGTAGAATAGATACGTATGAAAGGAGTCATATTATGAGTATAGATCAATCACATATAAGAAATTTTTCAATAATTGCTCATATTGATCATGGAAAATCAACTTTAGCAGATCGTATTTTACAATTAACAGGAGCAGTAAGTGATCGAGAAATGAAAGATCAACTCCTTGATAGTATGGATTTGGAAAGGGAAAGAGGCATTACAATTAAATTAAATGCTGTACAGTTAACATATACTGCAGATAATGGAGAAATATATTTATTACATTTAATCGATACACCAGGACATGTTGATTTCACATATGAAGTATCAAGGTCACTAGCTGCCTGTGAAGGTGCCGTTTTAGTTGTTGATGCTTCGCAAGGTGTAGAGGCTCAAACTTTAGCAAATGTTTTTTTGGCATTAGATAATGATTTAGAAATACTTCCAGTAATCAATAAGATTGATTTACCTAGTGCTGATGTAGATAGAGTTGAACACGAAATAGAAGATATCATTGGATTGCCTGCAGATGAAGCACCTAGGATTTCAGCAAAAACAGGATTGAATGTTAAAGATGTGTTAGAAGATATTGTTAAAAATGTACCAGCACCTAGTGGTGATATAAATGCACCAACACAGGCTTTAATTTTTGATTCACTCTATGATAGTTATCGAGGCGTTATCGTTTTTGTATGTATTAAAAATGGATCAATTAAAGTTGGTGATATGATTCAATTTATGGCTACTAAAGCTGTTTATGAAGTTGTAGAAGTAGGTGTTAAAACACCTAAAGAAATAAAAAAAGATGAACTTGTAACAGGTGAAGTTGGGTGGATTGCTGCTTCTATTAAATCAGTTCAGGATATTCATGTCGGTGATACAATTACTTTAGTTGATCAACCTGCTAGTGAACCATTACCAGGTTATCGTCGTTTGAATCCAATGGTTTATTGTGGTTTATATCCAGTAGATAATGCTAGATATAAGGATTTAAGAGATGCCTTAGAAAAAATGGAATTAAGTGATTCTTCATTAGTTTTTGAACCAGAGACTTCACAAGCTTTAGGCTTTGGTTTTAGATGTGGGTTCCTAGGATTATTACATATGGATGTTATTGAAGAAAGATTGGAAAGAGAATTTAATTTGGATTTAATTGCTACTGCACCTTCAGTCGTTTATCATTGTTATTTAACAGATGGTACAATGGTAGAAATTGATAATCCAGCAGCGATGCCTGCACATCAAAAAATCGATCATCTTGAAGAACCATATGTTAAAGTAACTATTATGACACCAAATGAATATGTAGGTCCAATTATGGAATTAGCTCAAGCCAAACGAGGAGAATATCAAGATATTGAATATATTGATGATATGCGTCAAAATGTTATCTATCTTATTCCATTAAGTGAAATTGTTTATGATTTCTTTGATAAATTAAAGTCATGTACAAAAGGCTATGCATCATTTGATTATGAACTACATGGTTATAAAAGAAGTAATTTAGTAAAGATGGATATTTTATTAAATGGCGAAATTGTAGATGCTTTATCTTCAATTGTTCATAAGGATTTTGCTTATCATCGTGGTAACAATATTTGTGTTAAACTAAAAGAAATTATTCCTAAACAATTATTTGAAATACCAGTGCAAGCAGCTATATCAGGAAAAGTCATAGCTAGAACCAATATTAAAGCTTTACGAAAAAATGTTTTGGCTAAATGCTATGGTGGTGATATTAGTCGTAAGAAGAAGTTGCTAGAAAAGCAAAAAGAAGGAAAAAAACGTATGAAAGCAGTTGGAAGTGTTGAAATTCCTCAAGAAGCATTTATGGCTATTTTATCTGTAGATGATTCTTAATTAGTTTTAGTTTTTAAAATCACGAATTTTGATTTTTTAGTAGATTTTTCAAAATGTTTATGGTAATATAGTAAGGCGATATACTTATGGAGGTGTAATAAATGAGAGAAAACATCATTTTAAAATGTACTGAATGTGGTGAAGAAAATTACATTAATACAAAAAATAAAAGAACTCATCCTGCAAGAATGGAAGTAAAAAAATATTGTCCAAAATGTAATAAAAAGACAACGCATAGAGAAAAGAAATAAGCCAAGGGCTTATTTTTTATTTAAAAGGTGATAACTATGATTAAAAGATTGATTTTAGGAGAAATGCAAGTTAATTGCTATGTTATTTATAACAAATATAATGAATGTATTATTGTAGATCCAGGAGCAAATGGCCAAAAAGTAAAAAAATTTATTGATACACAAGAATTAGATGTTAAAGCTATATTATTAACACATGGTCATTGTGACCATATAGGTGCTGTTGATTATTTATATGAAATATATTATTGTCCTATTTATATGCTAAAAGAGGGGATAGAATTGTTACATAATGTTTCATGGAATTTATCAGCTGCTTTTGGCCATCCATTTAAAGTTAAAGCACCTGTTACAATAGCTACCGATATGATTATTGCCCATTATCATATTCATTGGTATTTATTGGAAGGACATTGTCTTGGTAGCAGTATGATTTATATAAAGGAAGAAAATGTGTTGTTGAGTGGTGATGTCTTATTTGCTGGATCTATCGGTCGTTATGATTTTCCAACATCGTCATCTATGCAAACAAAAGAAACATTACATCAGCTCAAAGAATTGGATTTAGATTGTCGTGTTTTACCAGGGCATGGTGAAGAAACAAATCTAAAATATGAACAACTAAACAATTACTATTTAAAAAATCTATAGAAAAGAGCTGTTTATTGATAACAGCTCTTTTTAATCAAATTCAATATTATCTACTTCAATATCAATTTTTTTAACATCAACACCTGTCATTTGTTTGATAGCAGTTGCAATTTTTTCTTGAATTTCTTTAGTTAAAGTAGATATCTTGATACCATATTTGATACGTACATGAATACAAATATATACATCATTATCTTTGATTGAACAAGCAACAACAGCTTTGGTTCCAGGAATAGCAAAACCTTTGGATGTATCTAAAGAAACATTTTTCATTTCATTAACTGTTTTTTTAATTATTTCATCAAAAACTTTGACATTCATCATTATTTTTCCATTCACTGACCCTTGATCAAAACTATAATATTCGTGTGCCATAATATTACCTCTTTTCTTACTTCTATTGTATATAAAATTATATTAAATTACAAGTTTTATTCACTAATAAATTTGACCTCTACTTGATAATCATTACCCATAAGATTTAATATTTCTTTTATCACATTTGATGCATCACTAGAAGAGGCATCTGTTTTCTTTATTGTTACTTTTATTATTTTATTATCGATTTCTACATAAGCTTCCTCATATCCAAGTTCCAATATCATAGATACGATATCTTTTTCTTTTTCACTTAAACTTTTAGTTTCACTGATTGTTTCTAATGCTTCATTAATAGCTTCTGTTGTACTTGTTTCCTCAGCAATAATAGCATTATTTTGGGCAATGATTTCATCTCTTTTTTGATCTAATTCTTCTTGTAATTCCATAATTGTTGATTCTACGGTTGTCACATTTTCAGTTTCATTAGAAGGTAACATGATATAATAAATGGATAGTACAAGAATAAGACTAAATAATGTTAAAAAAGTAAAAGCTTGTTTATTCATAAATGATTCTCCTTTTCTATCCATTATATGTTTCAATAAAATTAAATATGAAAAAAAAGAGCTATTTAGCTCTTCCTTGATATTTTCCATCTACTGTATTAACAATAACAACTTCACCTTCACTGATGAATAAAGGTACTTTGATTTGATAACCAGTTTCAATAGTTGCATTTTTAGTAGCTCCTGTAGCAGTATCACCTTTAACAGCTGGTTCAGTTTCAGTAACTGTAAAAGGAACGTTGACAGGTAGTTGAACACCTAATACTTCGTTTTCAAAACTTGTTACCTCTACTTCATCAGATGGTTTTAAGAAATTCATTTCCCATTGTAGACGATCACTAGGAATTTCAATTTGATCATAAGTTTCATTATCCATAAAAACTAAAGATGTACCATCATCATATAAGTATTGCATCTTTCTTTTTTCGATATGCGCTCTTGCTACTTTTTCACTATTTCCAAATGTAACTTCTGTAGTTGAACCTGTACGCATATTTTTCATTTTAATACGAATATTTGCAGCTGCACGAGCTGTCTTATTGTGGGAATATTCTAAAACAACATAAAGATTACCTTCATATTGAAAAGTCATCCCTGGTCTTAAATCACCAACACTAATCATTTTAAATCTCTCCTTTTTATAATTCTATAGCATTATAACAAAATTTAAAGCATATGTAAAATATTTATTTTCTAACTAATATAATCTAGGATAGGACAATGAGAAAAGTTTTTGCTTTCATGAATAATATTTAATAAATTATCATTTAGTTCTTTGGTTTCATGATAACAAATAAAAAAACTACGATGACAATCCCAATTTTCAACATTAAGTATTTTCAATTGTCCACTTTTAATTTCATTTTCTATCATATGAATCGATATAATCGATAAACCAAAGTCATTTAATACAGCTTGTTTAATACTTTCCCAGCTATGACATGTCCATGCAGTATGATAATCCACTTTATAACGATTCATAAATTGATCAAATTTTGCGCGTGTACCGCTTCCTTTTTCACGTAATATAAAAGGATATTGTGCTAATTGTGATGTTTGAATTATTTTATATTTAGTAAGAGGATGAGAAGAAGGGGATATAAAAACAAGTTGATCTTGAATTATTGGTTCCTTAATAATTTTAGGATTTCTAATATCACCTTCTACAATACCGATATCTAATTTGTTTTCTAGTAATAGATTTTCTATATATTGTGTATTATCAATTGTTATTTGGATGTTAATATTTGGATATTTCAATTGTATCTCTTTTAATAGTTGAGGAATAATGGTACATCCAACAGTTAAAGTTGCTCCAAGTCTAATAGTTTTATTAACATTATTATTTAGAAAGTAATCATCCATTTCATCTAATTCATTTAATATTTTTGTAGAATATTTTAAAAAAGAAGTACCTTCTTCACTAATAAGTAATGTTTTATGTGTTCTTTGAAATAATTTTATATGATATTCATCTTCTATTTCCTGTATCTTTTGAGATATAGTTGGCTGAGAAATGTATAGATTTTTTGCAGCTTGTGACATAGATTTAACACGAGCTACTTCTTGAAATATTTGTAAATGTTTTATTGTAATCATATGAACCCCTATAACATAATAATACAAATTATTGAAAAATCCAATAATAAATATTAAAAAAATTTAATTTTCTAATATTTATATATCCTGACTTTCGAAGTTTTAAAAAATTCATGGTGTAACAAATTAAAGCACCTATAG
>JAJQFG010000023.1 GCA_021201315.1 Erysipelotrichaceae bacterium | reverse complement strand
AGCTGGGACAGAATCAATCTGGGTACATTAAGACATTATCATATTTGAATCACAGTATTATTTCAACCATTTTGGATTATTTGTCTTTTATGTTTGGCTGTGTTAAAATAAATATGTAATTTTTCACCAAAAATTACTATAGTAGAGGGGCGCTACGAAAGTAAAATTACATTTAAAAGAGAAGGTAAAAAATGGTTACTTTAGTCGAACGCACAATTAAGAAATTTCGTTTTATCAATGATAGATTTGCAAGAGTAGCACTTAGCGATGAAGCTGTTGAATATATTCTGCAAGTGATTCTGGAAGACAGTACATTGAAAGTTGAAACTGTTTATAGAGAATATAAAATTGATAATCTTTTCGGTAGAACAGTTATATTAGATATTCTAGCAATAGATATCAAAGGAAAAGAATATAATATTGAACTGCAGTTCTATTATGAAGGGGCATCATATGGACGTAGTGAATATTATTCTAGTATGATTCATGTAGGGACATCAAAATTAGGAACAAACTGGTCACAGCTGCCAGATACCACTGTGATATTTATAACCAAATATGATATTTTTGGTAAAGGAAAACCAATATATCGTTTTGGACCTGAAGTCATGATGGATGGTCAGGTTATATCAAATGTATCTAGTAAAAGATCAATAATTTATGTTATTACAACTAATGGATTTGATGATGGTAGTGAACTAGGAAAACTAAAACATGATCTGTTATGTGAAGACCCTGATGAGATGTATAGTGATATCTTAAAAGACTGTATGAAAAAAGCAAAGAATGCAAAGGGAGATGAAAATATGTGCGACATTATGTATGAGTATGGACAGGCAGTTTTGGATGAATGTGCACCTTATTTAGAAAGTTACGTTACTAATAATACCAAAGTAACAATGGCTAGAAATATGTTAGATGATGGCATGCCATTAGATTTAGTAGTCAAATATTTAGGCTTATCTAAAGTGGAAGTACAAAAAATCCAAAAGGAAATGTAAATGGTTTAGTAGAGAAGGTTCATGATGAACCTTCTTTTTTATTTTAAAAAATTTATAAAAAATAAAACTTTTTGCTGGTTCATTACGTTTATATATTGAAGAGGAAAACAAAGGAGAAAATCAACATGAAAAAAACGATAAAAACACAATCAAGAAAATAATGATATGTTCATTGATATTACATAATACATTTTAATTATCACTGATGTTGATGTAAAAATTGTTCAGAAATTAATGAGATTTGATAGTTTAGATATAACTATTGATATCTACACACATATTGTTGAACAGAAAATAGTGGTTGTAAATATGTTTTTCAATAAAAAATGCGTAAAAGAAAAACATGCGGGGGAGCATGCTTTCCGATTATTTCTCTATTATTTGCACGTTAGGGTGATAATAGGGGGTATGATTAAGTGGACGACCACTTAACATATATAATTATAACAAATTTCAGTCATTTGTAAAGGCTTTCAAAGAATTTTTGTATATTTTTTTAAGAGTTTTATGTATAATGGACATTGGTGATAGAAATGAAAACGTTAATCATTGATGATAATCATAGTAATCAACGTATTGATAAATATTTAAAAAAACTATTATGTCGAGCACCATCTTCTTTAATATATAAAATGCTAAGAAAAAAAGATGTTAAAGTGAATGGACAACGTGTCAAAGAAAACTATATATTGCATACTGGTGATGTTGTTGATTTATTTTTGTATGAGGATAAATTTATTGAATATACGGATCCTACAACTATTTATGATCTTCATATAGATTTTGATGTATTATATGAAGATAAAAATATTCTTATAGTTAATAAACCTGCAGGTTTATTAATACATGAAGATATCAATGAATCAATAAATACACTGGCTAATCAGGTATTAACTTATTTGTATCAAAAAGGTGAATATGATCCTAAAAATGATTTGGGTTTTATACCTGGACCAGTTCATCGTTTGGATCGTAATACCAGTGGTATTGTGATCTTTGGTAAGACGATGCAATCATTACAGGATTTATCTTTAATGATGAAACAAAGACATTGCATTGATAAGGTTTATCTAACTATATGTAAAGGTTATCTAGATTCTAAGGAACTTATTGGTTATATGAAAAAAGATAGTGATCAATCATTAGTTAAAGTTGTCAATAAAAATACCCCAGGAGCTTTAACTATGCATACTATTGTTAAACATTTAGACTATCAAAATGATTATTCTTTATTAGAAGTAAAGCTTATAACTGGTAGAACACACCAAATTAGAGTACATCTTGCTAGTGTTGGGCATCCTGTTATTGGAGATAGTAAATATGGTGATTTTGAGCTTAATAAGATGATAAAGAAGAAATATCATTTAGATCATCAATTCTTACATGCTTATAAAATTACATTTACAAATCCATTAGGAAGTCTTAAGTATCTACAAGATAAAACGATTACTTGTCCGCTACCTTCTAAATTAAATAATATTAAAAATCAAATCTTCTATGAAAACGCTTAAAAATCATGTATAATAGATATAACGGAAGGAGAACAAATATGAAATTTTATATTGGAATTGATTTAGGTGGGACAAATGTACGTACTTTATTAGTTGATGAAAAAGGACAAAGCTATAGTGAAGTAAAGGATGCTACAGAAAGAGATAATGGCCCTGATTATGTAACTGCTAAAATAATTAGACAAATCGAAAGTCTTGATTATTCGGCATGTGGTGGTATTGAAAATGTTTTAGGTATCGGTATTGGAGTTCCAGGACCTGTAGATACGGTTAATGGTGTGATGATTATGGCATCTAATTTACCAGGTTTTGAAAACTATCCTATTTGTGAAAAATTATCTACGAGATTTAATTTACCTGTATTTTTAGATAATGATGCTAATGTTGCTGGATTAGCTGAAGCATTACTTGGTGCTGGTAAAGGTAAACCTACTGTTTATTATGTAACTATTTCTACAGGTATTGGTGGTGCATTTATCGTTGATGGTAAGTTAGTATCAGGTGGTAGAGGCCATGCAGGTGAAATCGGTAATATTATTGTTAAGAATAATGGTTATAAACAAGGTGCTTTAAATCCTGGAGCTGCTGAAGGAGAAGCAAGTGGTACTGCTATTACTAGAAAAGGTAAAGCTATCTTAGGTGAAGAAAAAGTAAATCATGCAGGTGATGTATTTAGATTAGCTGATGAAGGTGATTTAAAGGCACAAGCTATTGTTGATGAAGTAGTTAGTGAACTTGCACAATTATTTGCAACTATTGCATTAACAGTGGATCCACATTGCTTTGTAGTAGGTGGAGGCGTTATGAAATCAAAGAAATATTTCTTTGATAAATTGAATGAACAATTTAACGCTAAGATTCATGTTGGTATGAGAGGATATATTCCATTACTTGAAACTGAATTAGAAGATTGTGGTGCTATTGGTGCAGCCATGCTTCCTATGTCTCAATTATAATAAGTATAAGTGATATCGTTAAAAGATATCACTTTTTTTATTGTAAGAAAGTATGATTGTATGATATTTATTTCACATTTTGACAATTTTATTTTTATTTTTTGAAAATTTTTTCAAATAATAAAAAAAGAATTACAGCGCTTTCAAAAAGTTATATAATACAGATATGGATGGAGGGGTTTTTATGAAGAAATTAATTAAAATTGTTATTTGTTTTGTAACTTGTTTTTCATTATTATATCAATTTGTAAGTGTTTCTGATGTGAATGCTGCTTCAACGTACAACGTAACCGTAAGTTCTAAGAACATGTATAGCTACGCAT
>JAJQFG010000010.1 GCA_021201315.1 Erysipelotrichaceae bacterium | reverse complement strand
CAACATAATTATTAAGTTCTTTAAAGTCATCTCTATTTATTTTGTCATAATGATACACATATAAATGATAATATTTATCAATATTTGCATATTGATCAGTATAATCACTAATAGTGATACTATGACAGAATTGCTTGAATTGATTAATATCCTTGATAAGATAAAATGCATATTTTAAAGCTTCATAAATATCTTTATACACATCATAATAATGCGTATTTTCTCTTATATTGATATATATTTCAAACTTGTCATAGTTTGTTGATTGCATAGCATAACTAATTAACTGATGAATATACTGTTCATCAAATTCCTTGAATACATCATTATTCTTGATATCATCAATATCCATTTTGGATATAATATTTTTAATATTTAAGGATTCAGCAATTGTTTCTGATATCTCATCAAAGACAGCAGATGTTTTATTGTTGTTTTTAAGATTATCAATAAACAGGCTTGCTTCAGCTTTACGAGGCAGCTCGTATTGTTGTAGTGATTGAGGTAATTGTTCGGTAATACCAGATATATGTGTCACAAACAATTGTACCATAAACTTATACAATGTTGGATTTTCGTCTGCATAGCCATAATATTTTGATACATATTCCCAGAATACCTCAATAGAACCAAAGGTTTCAATCTCTTTGATAAGCTTATTATCTTTTAATCCTTTGATTAATACATTCCTTAGTATTTCATCAAAATTTTTTACCTTTGTTTTTGTACAAACAGCCAAGACACATAAATCTATATCAGATATGCTTTTACATTCTTCATTTAATGAAGCAAAGGCTTTTTTCCTTGTTTTATTATTAAAGAACTTATCATATTTTCTTAGATGATTGATTAGTTTCTTTGATATATCTAATTCATCAGCAAGCAATGAGTAGTAATCAGCATAGAATGTTTTAGAATATAACAAAGTATCTAGCAATGGATTATCATGGTCATCAGGTTTAACAAATGGGGCATATAAAAGGTAGTTTGAGTCTGTATCTTCTATTTCAAGAAGATATTTGACCTTAAAATAGTCATTTCCAGACAATACTAAAATCTTAGCATTATCCAATACTAAATCCTTTATATCTTCCTGAAATTCCTTGTTTTCATCATACCAGAATATAATCTGTCTATGATCAACTTTAAATTCATTATTTAGTTGTTCCTGTATTCTTTGAAAATCCATTGTTGTACTCCTTATGTTTTATTTATTTCTATTTTCCTTCAAGTTATTTATTCTTTTATCCCATTCAGGGTTTTCTAGCATTAGGTAAGCAATCAAACACATGTCATAAGTTTGATCATATAATTCTTCTAAATCATCATTTGAAATTTCATCTAGACACTTAAAATATTTAGAAGTATCATTCTTGTCTTTATTGTTGTGTCTAATATTTAAATTATTAAAACAGAAAAATAAATTATTACAAAATTTATTATTAATCTTTTTCAATTTATCTCTCCTAGGTTCTAAATCGAACGCTATATTATGTAATATATTTGATTTTTCCTTTAGATTTCCTTTTAAAGAATGATGATTATATGAAAAAATATCATCAGATAATTCTTCAGAAACAATTTTTGCAACTTCCATTGTTGCAGGATTTTTTGGCACAAATGTAAAAATATTTTGTTTATTTATAATCATATAATTAAGCTCTTCAATTAAATTTTCTATATATGAAAGAAGTAAATCAATATTTGAATTAGAGGTATCTTTATTATCGATTTTAATCAATTGTTTTAAAACGTTATAAACATATTCATCAAAAGAAATCAAATATTCTAGATCAAAATTATTTGGATCAGCTATAAAATTTAGATTATTTTCTTTTTAAAATTCACTGATTGATAAAAATGTTTTTCTAAATTGACTGTCGAAATATATATATTGTTTTTTTTACATCATCAAAAATGTCTTGATAGTACAAATCAAATAATTTAAAATATTCTTTTTTTAAATCAATATCTAAATTTAATAGAATGTCAGCTAAATTCTTTCTCAAATTATATTCCTCATTTCACAATTTATAAATCGTATTTGCTTTTAAAATTACATTTTTGGAAATTCTTTATAATATTTTCCTAATAAAGAGGAGCCATTTTTCTTTTTATTAGTTCCACCCCATTGTTTAAAAAAGAAGGGAATATCATTTTTATTACATTTATCTTTTAATTCAAGTACCCACTCTTCTTTGCACTCTCTACATTTAGGACCACTTTCTCCACCAACTATGACCCAATCAACATCATTTAAATCGATATCCTTTAATGATGATAATAATGGTTCACATGATAAGAATTTTAATTTGGCGTCTATATTTTTTAAATAATCAATTTTATATACAGCAGTTTGATCTTCTACAGTTATGCCAAACCATATATTGGATGTCCAGTTTAAACTCTTATTAAGTTTTAAAACTCTTTCTGGTCTTTTTGTAAGTATTTGAAAAGTATGTTGGGGATGATTATTCATTACATTGAATATATCAAAAATAAATTCATCAGTAACTTCTTTATGAAATAAATCAGACATAGAGCAAACAAATATTTTTTTATTACTTTTATATTTGTCTATTTCATTAAGAACTTTTGGATGCATAGTTACTTTAAATCCGTTTTTATATTTATCTGTTTTCATAGATTTTAGTCTATTGGCCATTCTTTCAGCATAACAATTTTGACAGCCATTAGATACTTTTGTACATCCTGTTACGGGATTCCAGGATATATCTGTCCATTCAATCTTTGTTTTACTCATTATCTATCACCCATCTATAAGTAGATTTTTTTCGGTTATTTCCAACTTTTTTCATATAAATTAAAGTACCATTTTTTATACATGGATCTATAATCTTCTTAATTATATGTCCAGAGCGTAACATTGTTTCTTCACAAATAAATTTTAAATAATCATCATAAGAAAATATACTATCTGTGAAATAATTCTTAGATTCTTCTATGACATTAGGTAGGTAATTATTTAAATAGTATTCCTCTTTACTTACATCTCCAATCTCAAAAAAGTCTAATTGATTTCTATTTCTTTTATTAATATGCATTGGTGCACCTTTGAAAACTTCCCATAATGATGTTTTTAACTTATCTAAGCCTTTCACATTAGGAGTTGCATAAACAATATAATAAATATTTCGGTTATTCATATTTTTAAATTCATAGCTAAAAACAAATTTTATATTGCGACATGTTCGTAATTGAATTTCAAAAGCTTTTAAACATTGTTCATTGCTTTCATATTTATCTATAAATATGTCCTTAAGACTTTTTTCAATTGCTTCACGTTTATTAACATATAATTTACTATCGTGATTTCGTTGTATATCACTTGTAAAAAAATTAAAAAATGTTTCACAATAATTATTATCTATCAAATGAATATATTTATTTAAATTAACAGCACCAAAATTATACGGATCAACAAATATTAATGAAAAATAATTTGATAAGTGTCCATCTAAATAGTCGAAAAGATCATTTACATCTTTATTATAAAAATTAACATAAATATTATTTGGCAATTGATAATTATTTTCAATATAATCTTTTAAAAATTTTATTTTTCCTTTTTCTTTATCATTTAAGAACAAAATATAATTTTTATTCTTATGCGAGTTTGCATGTAATATAAAAATATCAAGAACTCTTAAAGCTGTTCCTTTTTTATTTTCATCATACATACCTGTATTACACATACAATCTACAAATAAAATATTATTCTTTTTAGTATTTTCTACAACATATAGCCAATTATTTACATAAATAGCAACTAAATTAATCTTCATTTCTGTTTGTTCTTTAATGTTTTCTAATTTCATTATTGATGATATACTCCTTATTTTAATTATGGATCTTTTGTGAAAACAATCCATTTAATTATTTAATCTTTGCTAGTAAATCTACTTTTTTCATTTTGCTTCCTTCTTTAGAT